>CAZYBA010000073.1:0-10829 GCA_964646105.1 uncultured Armatimonadia bacterium | reverse complement strand
CATGATCGATCGGGAAGGCAATATTGTCGCGCAGTGGAAAGGCGAAACCAAGACCGCCGAATTCGAAAAGGCCATCGAACGCCTCGTGAAATAGCAAGTCGGCTGCCCGGTCGGCTGAACTGACGACGTGTCCTGCAAAATCGTAGTCGAGGGTGGCCGGGTGACGTTCACAAACTTCCGTTAGCGATCATTCCGGTTTGCGTCCGCTGGAGCGTGGACCCTCTGCACCCTGGTGGTTTGTTGTTCAGTCCACCTTCCACATCCCGCGCCAACGGCTGACATTCAGCGGCTTTCCATTCGGGGCGAAAACGGTCTGGATCGTGATTCCGTCCGGCCGATGGTCCCGCTCGCGCACCAGCACACCGTCGGGCCACCACCAACGCTCACGCCCCACCTTCTCCCCACGGATCCAAGTGGCCTCGAACTGCGGGCGACCGTCCGCGTGGAACCAACGCTCGACCCCGTGGCGCCACACCCGGCCGTCGCTCCCCTCCGCCAAGCCGTATTCGCCACGCGGCTTCGCGAGCGTCCCGGCCCCGCGCACCACCACCCGTGTGGATTCCTCAACCGCCCCCACGGATGGCCGCAAACGACGGTCGTCAGGCCCAAGGACCAACTCGCCCGCCGGAACCTCCCGCACCGTCGGTGCCGCGTTCGCGTCGAGTATCCACGCCTCGTTCATCTCGAAATGCACCCCGGGCCGGGTCATGGTCGCCAGCAGGTGGATGGTGCCGTCCGGAGCCTGGCGCGCCACCGAGTACCCGATGGTCCCCGCCCCGTTCACACCCTTGAAGAAGTCCGGGCCGGTCTCGTGTGCCAGCGCCCCCGGCAACGCTTTCAAAACCCAGGTCTTGCCGTCGTCGTCCGACAACGCCACATAGCTCCCGGCGCGGGTCTCGCCACGGGGACGGTCCCCGCCGGCCCGCTGGAAATCCGCCGCAAAGAACAGCCTGCCGCTTTTCAAACGGAGCAGCGACGGACGTTGGTTGCCGCCCTGTGCCGGAAACACAGACCGCTCCGCGGTCCAGGTCTTTCCGCCATCCGACGAAAACGCCTGGGGCATCCAGCCGTCGATGTCCGTGTTCTTGCCGCCAAGCGCGAGCAGCCGACCGTCCCGCAGCGCCGCGCCCACCGTGTGACGACCCGCCGTACGCCCGCCCGGATCCGACCATGTCGCGCCGTTGTCGGTGGATTTCCAGAAAACCGAGCTCCCGCCCACCGCGTCGCTGGCCACCCACCACGCGTCGTCCTTGGTGCGGAACGCCGTGTTGATGGGCTGGCGCGAATGCGGGCCGATCGGGGTGGTGAACTTCGGGAAACGGACCGGTCCCCAACTCGCACCGTGGTCCCGGGATTCGGTCCATTGGAACGGGAACGCGCCCCCGGTGAGTCGTGGACTTCCCCAAAAAAGCCGCAGCACCCCTTTGTCGTTCCACAGCAGCGGGGCATGGTCGTTGGCGCCGGGAAGATCGAGGATCCGGCTGGGAAAATCCCATTGGTCTGCACCGCGCCGCAGGCGAGCCGCAATGAACGACACCTCGGCTTCGTATTCGTGCCAGGACGTGTACCAAACCGCGAGCACATCGCCGTTGTCGCACACCTCGAGCGCAGGGCTGTGGTTGTGGCCACGCAGCGACGGATGAAAGCCGGCGTTGTCGATTTCTTTCTGGAAACGTGGGTCCGTGCTGGATTCCAGCGGGGTGGGCAGTGCCGCACGCCGCCGAAACCACGGCCGATCAGGACTTCCCGACTTGCGCACGGATTGGTGGACGGGAACCACACCCACTTGGTGAAACTCCACGGTCGGTGGAAGGGGCTTGGTGCTCGGCAGCGGGCCTTGCACCACCCGGAACCCGATCGCATGGGCGCCGGCGGGCATTTCCACCGACGGTGCCCCGGCTGCGACCGTGTCGCGATCCGCGGACGTGTGGCGCAGGGCGGATGCGGGAATGGTTTCCAACGTCCCGCTGGGACGTTCCCACTGCACCCGGACGAAAGCGGCTCCGCCGGTGTGGGAATAGCGCAGTCGGGCGTCCACCGGCTTTCCGGCAATCAGGTCGACCGTCCGGGTCGCGCGGGGATCCTTCGAATCCGCCACCTTGGCACCGTGGACCCACAACTGTACCCGCCCGCCGCCGTCGACCCGGAATGTCGTGGGGGCGCTGTGGCTCGGCACCAACTGGCCGCGGTACTCGGCGCTCCAATCGCCGCCACGCATTGAGGCGCCCGTCCAAGTGACTTCCGCGCCGGGGAGACGGTCCATCTCCTGGGGGCGGTTGAAGTCCGACGATCCGTACCACACCCCGATCCAGCCCGGTGCCGGAAACTTCCGGGGTGCGTCCACCGGCGCGGGGACGATTCCGAACGCAGGGGGCATGCCGGCGCGGTAGGTCGGTTCGGCGTACCACGCCGGAGACAGCAGCTTGCCGGACGTGTCGATCGGGTCGAGGGGACCGCCGCGCACCACCTTGCACAATCCGCCGGCGCGTCCGACCGGATCGGTGATGGCACCATTGGGATAATCCCCGTAATCGTCGAGGCACCATTCGCGGACGCCGTCGGGAGCCCGTTCCACGCCAAATCTGCCGTCGGTGCCGAAAACCAATTCCCATTCGGCCTCGGTGGGCAAACGGCATGGCGTTCCTGTCCGGCGGCTCAGCCATGTGCAATACGCGGTCGCGTCGTGCCACGAGATTCCGCAGGCCACGCCGCCGATTTCGCGGATTGCCTGCTTGGGGCGGAATGCCTTGTACTCGGCGGCGGTCACCGGGCGGTGCCCGATGCGAAAGCCGCGGCTCAGGCGCACTCGGTGGGGCGGGGCCTGGTCCCACAGCCGGTTGGCGGAGCCGCGCACAAAGGTCGATGCCGGAACTTCAGCCCACGCCGTGTTGCCGGCCGGATCCGGGGTGGGGGTGGTCGGGTTTCCCATGGAGGGGAGTTCCCGACCGCGAGTACCGATCCCTGCGAAACGGAACGCTATCCTGGAGTGAGGAACAAGGTTCCGCTTCGCCGAGCCTTCCTTGTCGACCAACAACCAAACGCATCGATCCCTGCGAAACCGAAACCCATCAGCTCAGGTTGTTGCTTACGCTTCGCCGAATCGGCGATGGAGCCCCCCGACGGGGCGACGGGCCGCCACCGGCCCCTGGAAACCATCCCCCTTCCCTTGACACCCCGCCCGTACCGGGCCATGCTGGTTTCCATGTCCCAAACCGCACACCCCTTCGACCTCACCGGCAAGGTCGCCCTGGTCACCGGCAGCACCACCGGACTCGGAAAAGTCATGGCGCGCGCCCTCGGCGAGGCCGGAGCCACCGTCGCCCTCAACTACGCCAACAACGACCGACGCGCCGAGGAAACGTTCGCCCAGTACCAAGCCGCCGGACTGCGCGGCGGCCTCTTCAAGGCGTCGGTGATCGACGAAGCCGCGGTGAACAACCTGTTCGAACGCATCCAGACCGAACTCGGCAATGTGGATATCGTGGTCGTGAACGCCACCCCGGACCAACCCCACCACCCGATCACCGACTACGGATGGGACTTCTACCAGTCCATGCTCGATTTCTTCATCAAGAGCCCGTACCTGCTCACCCGCGCCGCACTGCCCCACATGCGCGCCCAGCGGTGGGGACGCATCATCAATATCGGCTCCGAAGTCGTGGCCCGCGCGGTCCCCAACTTCTCCGCCTATGTCGCCGCCAAGGGTGGGCAGAACGGCTGGACACGCTCCATGGCGTCCGAACTCGCCCCCGACAACATCACGGTCAACATGATCTCTCCCGGCTGGATCCCCGTCGAGCGGCATGTGGAGGAAGTGAAGATCGACGGCCCGGGCTACCGCGCCCTGATTCCCATGGACCGCTGGGGTCTCCCCGACGACGTGAGCGGGGCGGCGGTGTTCCTCGCCAGCGACGCCGCGTCGTTCATCACCGGCCAGAACATTCATGTCAACGGCGGCATGACCACCCAGGGGTGCTGACGCGCCAACCGTGACGCCGCGGGCGGGAGAACTTCCCGGCCCGCGGCCCGTCTTTTTCTCCAAACCTCCGCCGCCTTCGAGACCTCCATGCCCCTGCGCACCTACCTCGCGTTTCCCGGCACCTGCGCCGACGCCTTGAACACCTACGCCGCCATCATGGGAGGCGTGGTCACTCACCTCCACCATTGGGGGGATGACGCGCCCCCGGGGTGGGAAGGGAAGGTGATCCATGGGGAATGGGTGGTGGACGGCGCGGTGGTCTTCGGGTGCGACCCGCTTCCCGGGCAATTCGAACCGGCATCCGGAACCAGCCTCTCGTGGAACTGCACCGACCCCGACGACGCGCGGCGGGTTTTCGACGGATTGTCCGAAGGCGGATCGGTTCAGATTCCGTTCGCGCCCGCACCGTGGAGCCCCGGCTACGGAATGTGCACCGACCGGTTCGGCATCCCGTGGCAGGTCAATGTCGATACGCCGGACCATGGAAACTGACACTCTCGGCAACCGAGCCTTGCTGAACTTCCATGCCAGGCATTGGTCTCGGATCGCGGCCCGCTTCGCGATGCAACCCTTGGGGAACGCGCTCGGCGTTGCAGCGGTGCTGCTGACCGCCCAACCCGCCCTTGCCGACATCCGTCCCAACCCGCTCTTCCAAGACCATGCCGTCCTGCAGCGCGGCAAGCCGATCCGTGTCTTCGGCGATTCCGACCCCGGCGAGAAAATCGAAGCCGAATTCGCCGGACACCGCGCGGTCGCGGTCGCCGGGCCCGACGGCACTTGGGAACTGACCCTGCCGGCCCTCGACGCGTCCCCGCTCGGGCGGACATTGACCCTGCGCGGCCGCAATACGGTCGCCCTCGACGACATTGTGGTCGGGGACGTTTGGCTGTGCAGCGGGCAGTCCAACATGGCGTTCCCCCTCGGTTCCACCAAGCGCCCCGCCGACATCGCCGGCGCCGACGTTCCCGCGATCCGCCAGTTCACCGTCGGCATGCAGCCCGCCGCATCCCCCGCGCCCACCGTCTCCGGAAAATGGACCCGCTCGTCCCCCGCCACCGCCGGCGGCTTCTCGGCGGTGGCGTTCCATTTCGGGCGCACCCTGCACCGCCACCATGGCGGCAATGTTCCCATCGGAATTGTGGTGTCGTCGGTGGGCGGGACCACAATCGAGCCATGGCTGGCTCCCGACGGGCTGGTGGGCAAGCCCGACCTGCTCGCGCTCGCCAACCGACCCCGAACGTCGTCCGGCCCGTTTTCACTCTTCCACGGCATGGTCGCCCCGCTCGCGCCGTTCCCGCTGGCGGGCTTTGTGTGGTACCAGGGCGAGAACGCCGAGAGCTTTCGAACCGGGCCGGACAGTTACTTCCGCAAGCTGCGGGCGCTCGCCGACGGCTGGCGTCAGGTCTTCGAGGATGCCGACCTGCCGTTTGTCGCCACCCAGTTGGCCGGGTGGGGCCCACCACCGTCGTCCGCGACCCCGGTGGTGGATCCCGGAACCGGTTGGAGCGCCGACACACGCCTCCAACTGGCCCGAGCCGCATCCCTGCCTCGGTTCGGGCTGGCGTCCGCCCTGGACGCCGGCGATGCCGACGACATGCACCCCACCGACAAGGCCATCGTGGGGGAGCGCCTTGCCCGACAGGCCATCCTGCTTGGGGAACGTTTGCCCGGGAATCGTGTCGCCTCGGGACCACGCCTGCGCGATGCACGCCGGTCGGGAAGCTCCGTGCTGTGCGAGTTCGACACCGTCGGCCGCGGGCTCACCGCCGGAAGCCGTCCCGCATTCGGATCGTTCGAATCCACCCCCCGCGACCCGCTCAAGCGTTTCTCGATCGCCGGGGACGATGGAAAATGGGTGGTCGCGGAAGTCCGCATCGAGGGAAACCGCCTGCGATTGTCGTCACCGGCCGTTCCCAAACCCCGCAAGGTAGCCTACGCCTGTTGGCAAAATCCCGCCGGAGCGAATCTTTACAACCGGGACGGTTTCCCGGCTGAACCCTTCCTGGTCGACGATATCGAGAAGCGGTCGACGGTGCGCGTTGTGGCGTCCGGCGACGGCAAGGTGCTTGGAAGTTCGGAATTCACGGTCCTTGCCGGGGTCCCGGTGCCGCTGGAGTTTTCCCATGTCGGAGAAATGAAAATCGACGGCCGATCGGTGGGAAGCGTGGACCGCTGGGTGCTCGATCCCGTGCGTGCCGACACGACCGTGAATGTCCGTTTTTCAAGTGCGCCACGCCGGCACACCGTGGTGGCGGTGGCCGGTCCGGGCGGGCGCATCGATCCCGCAGGTCGTCGCACCGTGGCGTCCGGCGGCAAGGTTGTCTTTGCGATTCGGGCATCGGGTGGGAACACCGCGGAGGTCCTGCTCGACGGAGTCCCGCTCGGGAATCGCCGCCGGCTCGCGCTGGCCGGGGTGAACGGTGCGCACCGGGTGGTTGTCCGCTTTTACGGCAAAGTAGTGTCCACCGCCGGGACCGGCGGAACGGTGGAGCCGGAGGGCGAGATCCTAGTGCCGGCCGAGTCGGGTAGAAAGTTTCGGATCGCTCCCAAGCCAGGCTGGCGTGTGCACCGGGTGATGGTGGACGGCACCGATATCGGACCGGTGGAATCGGCGCTGCTCGACCGGATCCAAGGGGAGCATACGGTGGACGCGGTGTTTCGCCCTGTCGACCCGGGATCCGTGCCGCCGTTGCCACGCCCGGACGCGGTCTGGGTAGCACTCGACGCGGGAACCGCCGAGCCGTCCGGACCGTTCCCGATGCCCGCCCTCGAGACTGTTGGCGGCGAGCCGTGGTGGCGGTTCCGGCACGAACGGGGAAACGGCATACGGGTGCTGCAGTCCCGCGATCCGATTCCCGTGGACGGAGTGACGGTCGCCGTGCTCGCCAAGCCCCGGCGCAACGGCATCCCTGCGGCGTGGACATCCTTGGTGGACGTTTTTTACGACCGGATGGTCCTCGGGATCCGTAACGACACGGGACAGATCGTGGTGCGACGCAACGGCTCGACCGAGGTTTCCGACTTACGTTTGCCGGAGGGGAGTGCGGTTCTGTTGGTCTTGACAGTCCAACCCGACGGGAAATGGACGGTGCATGCGGACGGCCGGCTGGCGATGGAGGGGGCGGGAGAGGGACCGGTGCGCAGTCTGGTGCCCCTGGTCGCCGGGCCGTTCGCCGACACCGTCGCGGTGGGCCGCAATGGTCCGGATTCGTGGACGACATTCCACGGATGGATTCGCCGGGTACGGGTCTGGACGGTGGCCCTGGACGAGCGGGAACGTGGGGACGTCGAACGCAACCTGCTGGTGCCGTGATGGGGTCTGTTTTCGCTTGAAAGACGGACGCCCGGAACGTCTCCCGGCCACGAGGGCGACATCGTGGGAAGTACGATGATTCCAGACAACTGGACCGTCGTGCATCTCAGCGATCGATTGACCGCAGTCGAACGACCCGGGACAAGAAGGCTTGGCGGGCTGGCCGCATTCGCCCTGGGCTTGGCTGTTGGCGCGTTGGCGGTGGCGTTGATTTCCCGCACCGCCGGAGCTTGGATTGCGGCGTGGCTGTTGTGCTGCATCGCGGCGTTCCCGGCCTGCCTTTGGCTCGGGATGCGCCGCTCGCGCTACGCTGTCGTTCTGGATTTCCGCAGCGGAACCATTGCGGTGGACGAAACCCGGTCGTTCGATCGCCCGCTTCGCTCCGAATCGACCTTGGATGCGCTCGACGCCAGCGCCGAGGAAAACCGCCTGGTCCTGCGTTGGAAAGAAGAGCCTGAAACCGCGATCGTGATTCCGCTCGGCAATGCGCGGGTGGCCGAGGAAGTCGCATCCCGGGTCGGGGCGGTTGCCCGGGGGACCGCCGCAGGCTGACCGCGGGTCTGCCGAACCGCCGTATTCCCAAACGGTGAACGACTTTCACCTGTTTTGATGAAAAAATTCATAACCTGTAATTTTTCACGGTGCAGAACAACCCCCTCAGCCGTCAACAATTCAAGACATGGAGGTGACGACTATGGGACGATTCACGAAGACAGCCGGTGTGGCATTGTTGGCGATGGTGGCAGGTGTCGGTGGTGCGGTGGCGGGCAATCGCCAGCATTCCGGCTTCGAAACGAACCCGACCGCCATGGCGCAGGAACGTGCCGCGACGGCCGAACTTGAACTGCGCCAAGTGCTTGCCGCATTCTCCCGCTACGAAAACTCCTACCGCGAAGCCCGGTTGCGCGGCATGCGGGCCACCACCGATGCCGACCGCAATGCGGCCGAGTCCGACCGCGCTCAGGCCCAGGAATGGGTTCGCCTGTACGGCAACATTGTTGAAGTCAAGATGCGTGCGGTCGAAAACGCCGAACGCGAACTCGCGCTGGTCGGGGAACGTCAGGTGGCGTCCCGCCGACGCTGATCCCACGGCTCCGCAGTGCGCAGGGCGGCACGGTTGCGGGCGCCGTGCAGGGCGGGAAGGGTTTCCAGGGCAACGGAGCCCGGTGGATGCAAACCAGTTCCCTCACCCTGCGAGCCCGACCGACGCCCCGCCGATCCGTCGGCATGCGGAACCAGCCCAAGCAGCCCCCACAAAACGAAAAAAGACCCGCACCGGAATTCCGGCGCGGGTCTTACTGTGCTTGGAGGGAGGATGACCGGGATCGAACCGGCGACCTTCAGAGCCACAATCTGACGCTCTAACCTACTGAGCTACACCCTCCACGGCGCCCGAATGGTACCACGCAGCCACGGCCGAGGCAAGACAGCGTGGAATGGGCGGGGTACCATTGGAACTACCCAACCGTCCCCGCGTTTCGAGTGACGCGCACCGTCGGGCGTTTGCAACGATTTCCCGCGGCGGGCTTGCCATGACCGACGCGCGGCTTCCCCGAATTGCCCCATCATGCCCGAAAGCCCACGCCTGCTCGAACCCGCCGACCAGCACCAACACAGCCTCCTGATGTCCCATGCGTTCGGAAAGGGACGTGTTGTCGAACCGCCGGCGGCCGATGCCGAACCCGGAAGGCATCTGGCATGGACCTGGGGGCTGTTTCAGGACGGACGTTTGCTCGCCAGCGCCATTGTCGAGCCGTTCGCGGTCTGCTGGCCCCATCCCGGACCCCTTCCCGGCGGACGTATCCTACCCATGGGCGGCATCGGGGGCGTTGCGACCTGGGCCGATGCACGGGGGAAGGGCCTGGTCGAGCGGCTGCTTCGCCATTCGTTGGAAACCATGCGCGACCAAGGCCTGGTGGTCTCCAACCTCTACCCGTTCGCCTTTGCGTTTTACAAGAAACTCGGCTGGGACTGGGTGGGAGGTAAAACCATCGCCAAGGTGCCGTTGCGCGAACTCCCGCGCCGCAAACCCGACGGTTGGACGGTCGAACTGCTGCCGGTTGCGGACGCCCGACCGGTTTTGGAACCTCTGTGGAACCGCAATGCAAGTACGCATCGGTGCGCGTTCCCGGCAACCCGCCACAAATGGCACGACCACCTCGGCAACCACGAAAACCGGACCCCCTATGTGTTTGTCGCCAAGGATCCGGCGGGCACACCGTCCGGTTACCTGATTTGGCGCTATGTAGACGGCGGAAAGGGGAAGGTTCCCGTGCTGGTCTCGTCCGGCGCGGATTGCGACAGTGCACTGCTCTCGCTCCTGCGCGATCTCGGTACCCAATGCGAGACAGCGGAAATCACCCTTCCCGACGGATTCCCTCTGCGGGCGCACCTGTGCCACTGGGACCTGAAGATCGGCACCAACCCCGAGTTTCAGGGGCGTGTCGTGGACGTCGGGGCGGCGGTGCGCAAACTCTCGCCGGCCCCGGTCGGCGACGGCAAGGCGGTGGTGCGCGTCCACGACACGCATGCCCCGTGGAACGATGGCACGTGGCTCTTCGAATCGTCCGGGGGAATTCTGGACGCCCGGTTGGTCGACAACGGACCGGAGCCCGATCTGACCGCCCCGATCACCGCATTTTCCCAAGTGTTCTACGGCTATCCCGCGTTGCCCACTCTGGAGCGGGCGGGCCTGATCGAAACCCGTCCCGGCCCCGGCCGCGACTGGCTGGTGCAATTGTTCCCGGAAGCCCCCGTGGCGAGCTGGGACGGTTTCTGAAATGGAAACGGGAGCGGCGGGGGGTGTCCCGTCGACGCGGCTGGTGGTGGACGCGCGTTGCGAGCGGGTCACCACGCCCGGTGGCGTGGAGTTGTGGGCGTTCGGCCAACCCGGTCGACCTTTGGTGTTTGTGCAACACGGGCTCGGATCGCGCAAGGAACGCTTGCTGGAGCTGGCGCTGCGCTTGGTGTCGGCCGGTTATCGGGCCGCGGCGGTGGACGCTCCGGCACACGGCGACCGCCGCGACCCCGAATCGTCCGCACGGCTTTCCGATCGTGACCATCCCGAGTTTGTGCCGTTGCTGATGCGGATTGTGCAGCAGGCGGCCGACGAATTGGGGCAGGTTGCGGACGCCTTGAAGTCGCCCGCGTGGGCGGTTGCCGGGCATTCGCTCGGAGGGCGTATTGCCCTCGAGGCCGCGCGTTGTCAAGCCGGGGCGGTCTGTGCGGCGGTGGTCGGCGCGCCGTTCGGAGCCCAGCTGCTTCCCGATTCTCTGCCCCCCGGCTGGCGGGAACGCATACTGGCCACCGAACCGGAGCACAATCCAAGGCAGTACGGACGTTGTCCGCTGTTGTTCGCCCACGCGGCGGACGATCCGGTCACGCCGGCGTCGGGGTCGAGGGCGGTTGCCGACGCGCTGCGCCGAGCATTCCCTGACAGGGCCGATTTCGTCGTGCATCGCGAAATCGCCACCGGCGGCCACGATTTGGTACCCGAACTGCAGGATCTGGTGGTCGACTTTTTCCAAAACCATTTCC
>CAZYBA010000072.1:5755-10885 GCA_964646105.1 uncultured Armatimonadia bacterium | reverse complement strand
ACATCGCGCCCGTCCCCGACGGAGCCTTCCGGGTTGCGTGGGATTCGCCGAATCCCGACCCGAGCACTGGACCATCGTCCTCCGCGAGTCCCGGGCACTGGACCATCGTCGTCCGCGAGTCCCGGGCACTGAAGTACCCGTCCCGTGGCCTCGTTCCTCGGCCGTCTGTCTCAGACGGAGCCTGCTTGATGCGCGGGACAGCCTATTTCCGTTTATCCGGCCGGAGGCCATGGGACGGGCAATTCATTGTCCGGTGGCACGCGGCGTGCTCAACATCGCGCCCGTTCCGGCCCAAGCCGCGTCGGTGCCGACACAACACTCTCCTGCAAGCACAGCCCCCAACCAGCTTGCTTGGGGGGCGATGCTAGTCCATCGTGGCCGCATGATGCGGCGGAGCCTTTGTCGGGAGACGCCCGCCGCATGGTGCGTCGGTTGCGATGTACGATGGCACATGGACCCGTTGCCACCACCGTCCGACACGCTCCGCACCCGTTTCAAACTGGCTCCCCGCTACACCCGCTGCGCGCTGGTCGGACCGTTGCCTGTCCTCGGCTCCGCGTTGGTTCGCGACACCGCACTGCGCGAGGCGGCATGGCTGATCGAAAACATCTGCCGGGGACGCAACGACATTCTCAGCACCCTCGCTGAACGTTCGGTACGGGTGGCGGTTATCGCCGTGGATGAAAGGACCGTAGATATTCCCGAACACAGCGACCTGGAGCCGGCCAGCTACTGGAACCGACGCGCCCGCGGACTCGGAGCCACCCCCGACCGCCCCGCAGTCAGCGCCGGAGAAGAAAACCTGCTCGGGATCGACGGCGACCCGTACCGGGGGGAGTCCATCCTCATCCATGAGTTCGCCCACGCAATCGCCGGCATGGCCTTGCCAGTCCTGAGCCCCAAGTTCCCAAGCCAGCTCGCCGATTGCCATCGCCGGGCCGTGGACGGCGGGCTCTGGAAAGGGACCTACGCAGCCACCAACCCGGACGAATACTGGGCGGAAGGCGTCCAGTGCTGGTTCGACTGCAACCAACCCCGGCCGGACAAATCCCACAACGGCATATGGGACAGGAAGGGGTTGCAACGCCATGATCCCCGGCTGCACGATCTGATCGGCGCTACTTTCCCGGAGCGACGCTGGAAATGGATCCCTTCCGCCAAGCGCCTCGGCGTGGAGCATCTCGCCGGCTGGGACCCGCGATCCTCCAAACCATTCCGCTGGTGATTTGCCGAGCAACCCGGCCTAACCGCACTGACGGAACGCTTTGAGGGTCGTCGGCGCCAACCGCCGTGGCACGACGAATGCGGAATCGACAGCGGCGCATGGTACACTCGCGTGGTCCCCCCCGATGCACGGCGACTTGCGTTCGCATGCCCGAACCACGGAGCGGCGGGGGCGTGGCCGGAGTGAATCACATGGCCAAAAAGAAGGTTGTCGTCCTGGGGAGCGGCCCGATCCGCATCGGACAGGGCATCGAATTCGACTACTGTTCCGTCCACTGCGTCTGGGCGCTGCGCGAAGCCGGTTACGAAGCAGTCATCATCAACAACAATCCCGAAACCGTATCCACCGACTTCGACACATCCGATCGCCTCTACTTCGAACCTCTCACCACCGAGGATGTCCTCAACATCATCGACCGCGAAGCCCCGGTCGAGGGTGTCGTAGTCCAGTTCGGGGGTCAGACCGCGATCAACCTCGCCCGATCGCTCGCGGACGCCGGGGTGCGCATCCTCGGATCGTCCGCCGATTCCATCGATCTCGCCGAAGACCGCCATCTCTTCGAAAAACTGCTGCGGGACCTCGGAATTCCGAAGCCGGAAGGCAGGGCCGTGGTCACCACCGAGGCCGCAGTGGAAGTGGCTACCGAAATCGGCTACCCCGTCCTGGTCCGACCGAGTTATGTCTTGGGCGGACGCGCGATGGAAATTGTCTACAACGAGGACGAACTCCGCTCCTACATGACCTACGCGGTCGATGTCTCGCCGAAAGCCCCGATCCTGGTCGACCGCTACATCCTCGGCAAGGAGCTGGAAGTGGACTGCATTTCCGACGGCAAGCGTTGCCTGCTTCCGGGAATCATGGAGCACATCGAACGCGCCGGGGTCCACTCCGGCGACTCCATGGCGGTCTACCCGCCTCAAACCGTCTCCGACGAAACCAAGGCGAAGATAGCCGACTATGCCACCCGACTCGCCCGCGCGATGGATGTGGTCGGCCTGATGAACATCCAGTTTGTCTGCGAAGGCGACCAGCCGTATGTGATCGAGGTCAACCCCCGATCGTCACGGACCATCCCCTACCTCTCCAAAATCACCGGAGTCCCTATGGTGAAGGTAGCCACCCGCTGCATCCTCGGGCATTCCCTCGAGTCGCAAGGCTATCCGGAAGGTCTCTGGCCGGAACAACCAAACCCCGCCGTCAAGGCGCCGGTTTTCTCGTTCCAAAAGCTGGTCGGAGTCGACATTCCCCTGGGACCGGAAATGAAGTCCACCGGCGAAGTGCTCGGTCAGGATGTCAGCTACCCCGGCGCACTGTACAAGGCGATGGTCGCCGCCGGAATCAAACTCCCGATATCCGGGTCGGTCTTGATCACGGTGGCGGACGCCGACAAGCCGGAAGTGCTCTCGATCGCCACGGCGTTCGCCGGACTCGGGTTCCCGCTCCTCGCCACCGGAGGCACCGCCGACTACCTGCGCGCCCACGGAATCGCCGCGGAAACAGTCGCCAAGATCAGCGAGGGCGAACCCAACCTGGTCACTGCCATCCACGACGGCACGGTCGGCTTGGTGATCAACACCATCAGCAAGGACAAGCGCATCGAACAAGAGGGCGCCCTGATCCGCAGGGCCACGGTCGAGCGCAGTGTCCCCTGCCTGACGTCCCTCGACACCGCCAAGGCGCTGCTCCTCGCCCTCGAGGCAAAGCAGGCGGGTGAACCGCTGGATGTCCGCACCGTGGACGAATACCTCACCGCCGGCGCGATCTGACCTCGCGTCTGCACCCGCCAACACGAACACCCCGGGGATTGCTCCCCGGGGTGTTTTCTTGTGCGCGACGTTTGTTCGTTCCGAGCGTCAGGAGGGTTGTCGTCGACCAATGAAAAGGCAGTTGCCAATGGGGGCCACCCCGGCGGCGCAGTTATCCTCAAAGAAAAAGCGGGCACGGATTGGTTTCCGTGCCCGCCGAAATAGCATCGCCTGAAGGCGGAAAACTCAGCCGCGCACCGCCGCGGCAATCGCCGCCGCGTCGATTCCGTAGGCCGCCAACAGTTCGGCGGTCTTGCCGGAGCGGGGCATTTCACGCACGCACAGATGCGACCAGCGCTTGGGGGAAACACCCCGTCCCGCCAACGCCGCCAGCACGGCCTCCGCCATGCCACCCTCGGCGTAGTGATCCTCCGCGACAATCAGGTGGTCCGTTTCGGTCGCCGCACGCACCAAGGTGTCGGTGTCGATCGGCTTGACCGAGTAGAGATCGACCACCCGGATCTGGATGCCGTCGGCAGCCAGCGCATCGGCCGCCTTGAGCGCCTCGTGCAATGTGATACCCGCCGCCACCACCGTGGCCGTCGTGCCGTCGCGCAGGGTTCGGGAGCCGCCGATCGGGAACGATTCACCGGAGGCATACAGGACCGGCGTGGCCTCGCGGGTGGCACGCATGTAGCTGACACCGTCGATGTCGGCCATGGCCGGGATCAGCGCGGCCGCGCAGGTGGCATCCGACGGATACAGCACCGTGCTGCCGTGGATGGCCCGCATCATCGCAATATCCTCGAGCGCCATCTGGCTCGGACCGTCCTCGCCGATCGAAACACCCGCATGGGTGCCGACCAGGCGCAGCGACGCGCGGCTGACCGCCGCCATGCGGATTTGGTCGTACGCGCGGCAGAAGAACGCGGCAAAGGTCGCCGCGAACGCCACTTGGCCTTCGACGTCCAAGCCCTGCGCCACACCCACCATCACCTGCTCGGCGATGTACATCTGGAAGTGGCGGTCCGGGAACGCCTTGCCGAAGATTTCGGTGTAGGTCGAGTTGCCCACCTCGGCGTCGAGGGCGAAAACGTCGGAACGCGACGCACCCAGCGCGGCGAGCGCATCGCCGAACGCCTTGCGGACCGCAACCGACGATCCAAGCGCGTACTGCGGCAGGGCCAAGTCACCGGCCGGAGCCGAGCACGCCGCCGACAAATCCTCAGGCGCAGCCGGCTTGACCACCAGCCCGCCCGGGTTGCCGAGTTCGGCGAGAGCCTTTTCGGCATCGGCCGGAGGCAACGCTTTCCCGTGCCAGCCGGCGGCATCCGAAAGGAAGCTCACTCCGCCCCCCTTGAACGTCTTGGCGAGGATGCAAACCGGGGAACCCGTGTGCGCCACGGCCTCCGCGTACGCCGCATCGATCGCTTCGACATCGTGGCCGTCCACCACAATGGTCTTCCAGCCGAACGCGGCGGCGCGGCGCTCGTGCACCGCGATGTCATGCCCGATGGCGGTGGCGCCACGTTGCCCGAGGCGATTGACATCGACAATGGCGATCAGGTTGTCGAGCCCGTGGTCGGTCGCAACCGCCATCGCTTCGTAGACCGAACCTTCCGCCATCTCGCTGTCGCCCAGCACGCACCAGACGCGGTACGGAAGCTTCTCGATGCGCTTGGCCGCGAGGGCAACACCCGCCGCAATGGCCAGTCCCTGGCCGAGCGAACCCGTGGCCGCATCCACATGGGGGATCAGCGGCGTCGGATGCCCCTCGTAAATCGAGCCGAACTTGCGCACCGAAAGGAGTTCCTCCTCGGTGATGGCGTCCGCGGCCCGGTACATCGCATACAGCACCGGGCAAGCATGCCCCTTGCTGAAGATCAGGTGGTCGTTATTGGGATGCGCGGGGTTGGAGTAGTCGTAGCGCAGATAGCTCGCCTGAAGCACGGCCATCAGGTCGGCGACGCTCATCCCCGATGTGGGGTGGCCGCTGCCGGCGGCGGTGGTGCAACGGATCGAGTCGGCGCGCAGCTGGCGCGCAAGGTCTTGCCAAAGGCGGATCTGGTCGGTCGTGGGCATCTCTGCTTCCTCAAGAAAGGGCTTCGCCGGAGGGTCGGCGACCGGCCCATCATACCATCGGGGCGCCCTCGGCTCCGG
>CAZYBA010000072.1:0-5745 GCA_964646105.1 uncultured Armatimonadia bacterium | reverse complement strand
ATACCACCGGGCGCTTGCGGGACTCCCGGACAAACCAGCCCGCGCCGGAACAAAAAAGCCCCCGGAACAACGTTCCGGGGGTCGCCACCTTCACTGGTTCCGACCGGGCAATCCACATCCCACCGGAGCCATCGCCGTCGAAATCCGCTCTCAGCCGAGCGACTTGACAGCCTCCAGCACCTTGTCGACATGGCCGTCGACCTTCACCTTCGGGTAAACCGCCGCGATGTTGCCGTCTTTGCCGATCACGAAGGTGGTGCGCTCGATGCCCATGTATTTCTTGCCGTAGTTGGACTTCTCCACCCAGACCCCGTACGCCTCGCAGATCGAACCGTCCTCGTCGGAAACCAGCGGGAAGTTCAGGCCGTACTTGTTGACAAATTTTCCATGGGATGCGACGGAGTCGCGGGAAACCCCGATGATTGCCGCGCCGGCGTCCTCGAACGCTTGCTTGAGGTCGCGGAAGCCGCAGGATTCGGTCGTGCACCCCGGAGTATCGTCCTTGGGATAGAAGTAGAGGACCACCGCCTGCTTGCCGGCGTAGCTCGAGAGCGTCAGGGTCTCCCCCTCGTTCTGGGTGGCGGCGGTGAAGTCGGGCGCGGCGGCGCCGATCTCGGGTCGGGGCATGGTTTTGTCAATCCTTTCGATGGGTTTCAGGGAGTCCACGGGATATCGTCGACACCCCTGCGGACATTGGCAGCGCGGGCGAGCACGAACAGCAGGTCGCCGAGACGGTTGAGCACCACGAGAACGGTCGGGTTGGTTCGGTCGGGTTCCTCGCGCAACAACAGGGTCACCAAGCGTTCGGCGCGACGCACCACCGTGCGGGCATGGTGCAGGGACGCCGCCGCGGGGGTTCCCCCCGGAAGAATGAAGGTGCGCAACGCGGGCAATCCGTCGTCCCAGCGGTCGATCTCACGTTCCAATGTTTCCACGTCGGTAAACGCCAACCGCCGTATGCGGGTTCCCGCGTTTGCGTCGAGCGGGGTTGCCAGATCCGCCCCCATCGCGAAGCAGAGGGATTGCAGACGGTCAAGCACGGCCTCGAAATCGGGATCGTCCGCGAGCGCGACCCGCGCCAACCCGAGCACCGCATTGGCCTCGTCGACCGTTCCGTACGCCTCCACCCGCAGGTGGTCCTTGGGAACGCGCTCCCCTCCGTACAAGCCGGTTTCGCCCTGGTCGCCGGTCCGGGTGTAGATCTTCACGCCCGTCAGTATAATCGAACCACAACCCTCGCCGATACCCCCGGTTGAACCCTGCCACCGTGCCCGACGTCCACCAAGGCGTCGCCGCCACGTCCCCGTGGTATGGTCTACCAAACCCCAAGCACCCTGCAGGTTCCGATGAAGCACAATTTTCTGATCACTGTCACCGCCGCCGCGGTCTGCGCCGCGCCCGCCGCCGCACAGAACCAGGCGCCGCCGCTCACCCTCTCGCGCGCGATCGCGGTCGCGTTGGAACGGCAACCGACGCTGGCCGCCGCCATCGCCGACCGCCAGGCCGGCGAGGCACGTGCCAATCAGGCGAAGGCCCGCTACCTGCCGACAGTCACACCGACCTACCAGATCCAGGCCCTCACCAACACCGGTACCATCAACCAGATTCTTCCCGGCGGTATTGTCCAGCCCGTCACCCAAACCCGGTCGTCCACCATCTACCAGGAAGACCTCGCGGCAACGTACCGCCTCTTCGACGCCGGATCCCGGGACCTCAATGCCCGACAAGCGCGCCAGAACCTGCGCGGCCTGACCTACGCGGAAGAGAACGCCCGCCAGACCGTGATCGGCAATGTCGCGGACGCGTACTACAACGCGTTGCGCAACGACGCGTTGGTGAAGGTTTCGGAAGCGCAGGTGGAACGTGCCAAAAACACGTTCGACCTGATCAAGGCCCAGATCGCGGCGGGACTCACTGCCGAAAAGGATGTACTGCAGCCCGAAGCCGACTACCTGAATGCACAGGTTTCGTTGCTGCAGGCTCAGAACAACGCCGAGATCGCACGGACCCAGCTACGCAACGCCATGGGGATCACCGAGCCGCTGGCGTTCACGCTCAACGGAGTCTCCACACCCACCCCCGACACCCCGATGACCGCGTCGGTCGAGGGTGTTTCGGTGACGACACCTGCCGAGCAAGCCCTGCCTCGCCTGGTGGCGAAGGCAATTGACGAACGCCCGGACATCGCGCAAGGCTATGCCAACATCGAGTCCACCGGCACCACCGTCAAATTGTCGAAGATCGCCGCCGGCGCCCAATACAGCCTCGACGCCACGGCGCGCTACCAGTTCGACGCCAAGCGCGATCCGCTCTCGTCAATCGGCAACAACCGCCTGATCAACCTGAATGTCACCTACCCCCTCTTCGATGGCAACAATGCCCGCCAAGGGGTGCGCGCAGCCGAGGCCCAGCAACGGGCCACGGTCGCCCAGGTGGAAAACCAAAAGCAAGGGGTTGTCCTGGACGTCGAACAGGCGTGGCGCAACCTGCAGCAGGCACGAGCCGCGGTTCCGGCCAGCGCCGCCGCGCAAAACGCCGCCCAGACCGCGTACGAAAAGGCTGTTGAATCTAAGAAGGAGGGTGTCGGTTCGATCGTCGAGATCATCACCGCACAAACCCAATTGGTGCAGGCCCAGACCAACTACGTCCAGGCCGTCTACAACTTCCACACCGCCGACGCTCGCCTGGCACGCGCTCTCGGACAGGCGGACCGATTGGCTTCCGCCAAGTAGACGCACAGTTGGGCAAGCGAAACGTCCCGCGCGCGGCGGCCCCCGGCGCGAAACCACAGCCGGTCTGCGGTCTCTGGCAACGATTTGCCATTGACCTGCGAACCCTCGCGGTCGCACGCATCACGTTCGCCATCCTGCTGTTCATCGACTCGCTGATGCGCCTGGGCGATGCCCGGGCGCATTACACCGAACAAGGCACCTACCCGTTCGAGGCCCTCAAGTTGGAATGGGGGGGATCGATCAACTGGATGGCAACGCCGTTCGCGTTCGACGGTTCACTGCCTTGGGCCCAGTTCCTGCTGCTTCTCACCGCCGCTGCCGCGGTCCTGCTCGCGGTAGGGTGGCAAAGCCGATTCGCCATGTTCCTGTGCTGGGCCATGATTGTCGGCATCCACAACCGCAACGCCATCATCCTCCACGGCGGCGACCAGATGATGCGCATCTTCGCCTTCTGGATGATGTTCCTGCCGGTTGGTTCCCGGTGGTCGGTCGATGCCGCCTGCGCGAAACTGCGTGCGTACGGCAAACCGGTCCCGGAATCCACCCTCTCCATCGGAACCGCCGCCCTGATGATCCAGGGAGCCGTGGTCTACGTCACCACCGCCGCGCTCAAGACCGGCAAGGAGTGGTGGACCGAAGGCACCGCACTCTGGTACGCCCTGCAGATCGACCAATTCACCACATCGTTCGGACAATGGGTGCGGACGCTTCCCATCGCGGTCCTCAAGGTTTTCACTTGGGCGACCTTGGGGATGGAGATTCTCGGCCCCTTGGCGGCGTTCCTCGGGAACGCCCGAATCCGTGTCGCGGTCTTTGCCGGTTTCGTGGTCTTCCACATTGTGATGATCACCGGCATGATGGACGTCGGTCCGATCTCCTTCGTTTCGCTCCTGTGGTGGATCCCGTATCTTCCCGGATCCCTCTGGGACCGCATCGGTGCCTGGTTTCGCAAGTCCCCGATGCACGGTCCGTACACGGCCGCCGTTTCCCCCCTTGTCCGCGCCCATGAGAAGCGGGTTCGAACCTGGGTGGAAAAGCGCAAGCCGCTTCCCGAGATCGATCCGTCGATTCCGATGCAGGTCGTCGCCGGCTTGATCCTGCTGTTTGTCGTCCAGTGGAATGTCAACTCGGCAATGGGCAGACGAAATCCTGGCCAGAGGTTCGCCAATGCCATCCGCCAGGACCAGTATTGGGGAATGTTCGCGCCCCGTCCTTTGGTCGAGGACGGTTGGTTTGTCGTCGTGGCGCGTCTCTCCGACGGGTCGTTGGTGGACCTTTTCCGGAACGGCAAGCCGGTTGATCTTGCCAAGCCGGACTACATTCCGGCCGACTACCGCAACGCGCGCTGGGGCAAGCACTGGATGAACCTCTGGGAGGCGCGGTATGCCCCGTACCGCCGTTACATGGCCGATTACCTGGCCCGTACGTGGAACCAATCCCATCCGGACCGGCAGGTTGAAATCATGACCATCTGGTTCTTCCTGGAGACTTCCCCGATCCCGGGCGAACCCAACCCGACCCCGCGTCCGGTAGCCCTCTGGAGCCAAACCGCCGGTGGTTTGCCGGCCCCGCCGTTGGCCCCGACCCTGCGCTGAAGCAAGTTCCGCACCGATCCGGCAGCCTTCCGGGAAACCAAACGAAACAGGAAAACGCCCCGCCGGCATCCACCGGCGGGGCGTTTTCCTTGCGTTCAATCAACAGCCCGTTACTTGGGCTGTGCTTCCTTCGGCGCGCCCTTGTCTCCCGATTTCCCGGCGCCATCCTCCTTGCCGGCCTCGGAAGGAATCGCCGCCGGGGCCATTGTCCCGCCGCCGCCCCCGCCGCCCATCATCTTGCGGGTTTCTTCCGGGGAGATGGGCGCCGGTTCCGCCAGCAAAGTCTTGTAACCGTAGACCAGGATTCCCACAATGACAGCGATCAACACCACCACGGTTGCGCCGCCGCTCAACTTCTTACTCATTTTGCCTTCCTTTCCCCGCCCGCGATGCCACGCACCGCCTGGGCTTCGTTCGTGCGCTGCATTGCGTCCAGCGCCTTCGCCAAATCCTCGCGGATCACCGAGTCCCCCGGCTTCAACCGCATTGCTTCCGCAAATTCAACCACGGCCCGCGGCACCCGACCCTGTGCCAGATGCGCACGGCCCGCCTCGCGGTGGGCATCGGGATTGTCCGGCTGGTTTCCGACGCGCAGCAACGCCCGCACCGCCGCATCGTTCTTCTTCTCCTGAGACTGGAAACGCTGATTCACCCGGGTTGCATCGTCGCGCCGGCCGATCCTCGTGTACGCATCCGCCAGGTTCACCGACGCGCGCTCGAACAACGGGTTTTCCGCGACAATCGGCTCCAAGAGCCGCACCGCTTCGTCGTGACGGCCCAGCGCGGCCACGGACAACGCCTTGTCGTATTGGGCAGCGCGGTTCTGCGGGTCGATCGCCAGTGCGGACGATGCGACCTCCTCGGCTTCTTCGTAGCGGCGCATCGCCCGAAGCGCGCGCGCCTTGCCCAACTTGGGAATCGTCGACTCCGGCTGCCAGCCCGCCGCCGCCTCCGCCGCCTTCAGCGCCTCCGTCGGATTTCCCAACTTCAAATGAATGTCAATCAGGGTGCCGTCCAATGCACGGTTGTTCGGTTCCAGGCGACGCGCGGTGGCGACCGCATCCAGTGCCCCGCGCAAATCGTTCATCTGGTAACGGACCAACGCGAGAACCACCCACAAGCTCGCCGCATCCGGATGCTGTTTCACCGCATCCGACATCAACCGCAACGCCGCCACATTCCAGTCGAGGCCGATGGTGACCTGACCGAGTCGTGTCAGGGCACGGACACTGTCCGGCTCCACCGCCACCGCAGCGCGTGCCGCCGCCAGCGACATGTCCAGCATGTACGCCACATCGAAAATGTCCGACATCGCCAAATGGGGCTCGGCGGATTTCGGATTGAGACGCCCTGCCACACGCAGCTGCTCCATCGCCTCCCCGTACTCACGGCTTTGGCCCAGCGCAGCCGCCAACGCC
>CAZYBA010000071.1:9270-10895 GCA_964646105.1 uncultured Armatimonadia bacterium | reverse complement strand
TGTCCTCCCCGGTCGTTCCGCCGAGTCGGAGCAACCGCGTAGCGGCCCGCTGCTTATCGACGAACGCACCAGTGCGGCGTCCCTCGAAGGGGCGTTCATGAAGATCGCCGAGACCATCGGCCCCGCCACGGTTTCGATCCAGGCGGAGGTCGAGGCGCCTGCGCGGCGTAGTCGACAGGAGATCGAAGTTCCCGAGGATCCGCTGGACTTGTTCCAAGGAGTTCCCCGCGCACCGCGTTCCGGCACCAGCGTCGGCTCGGGGGTGATTGTGGACTCCAACGGCAGCATCCTCACCAACGACCATGTCGTGGAAGGTGCGAAGGACGGCAAGGTCACGGTCAAGATGTCGGACGGCACGACGTACCCGGGCACGGTGTCCCGCGACCCGCGTTCCGACTTGGCCGTCGTCAAGATCAAGGCAGGAAAGCCGCTGCCATACGTTCGATTTGCCGATTCCGACACGCTTAAGGTGGGGCAGTGGGCGGTAGCCATTGGCTCGCCGTTCGGCAAGGAAAACACCATGACCACCGGAATTGTCTCGGCCCTGCACCGCAAGACCGACATTTCCGACGGCATGACCGGCCGATACTACCCGTCACTGATCCAGACCGACGCGGCGATCAACCGGGGTAACTCGGGAGGTCCGTTGCTCAACATTCGCGGCGAGTTGATCGGGGTCAACGTCGCGATTTTCTCGCCCACCGGCACCAGCACGGGGATCGGCTTCGCCATTCCGGCCAACACCGCCAAGGTGGTGATGGACCAGTTGATTTCGAAGGGCCGGGTCGTGCGCGGCTCGCTCGGTGTCGTGCCGGAGGACGTTCCCGCGGATCTGCGTGGCGCATTGGGCACCACGCTCGGGGCGTACATCCGGCAGGTGACCGTCGACAGTCCCGCCGACAAGGCCGGGGTCCAGGCCGGTGACGTCATTGTTCGCTTCAATGGCAAGTCGATCACGGATGAAGCGATGCTGCGCGATGCCATTGCGGCGGCGGGTCCCGGTGCGAAGGCGAAGCTCGACGTTCTGCGCGATGGCCGCAACCAGACCTTGAATGCGGTTTTGGGCGAACTGAAGGAGAATCGGCCGGGCGCGCCGGCTCCGCAAGAGGCCAAACCGGATTCCGATCGGGCCCAGACCCTCGGCTTCCGGATCGAGACGCTGACACCGGACGCCCGTGAGAAGATGGAGTTGCCGAAGGCAGCCGACGGCCTGCTGGTGCGCAATGTCGAACCCGGTTCCGATGCCGACACCGCCGGGCTGCGTCCCGGGATGATTGTGGTTCAGGCGAACGGCCGGCCGGTGAGCACCGCCCAAGCGTTCAACTCCGTGCTGGCCAGGATGAAATCCGGTGACCTGCTGACGCTGCGGGTGATCACGTTTGTGAGCGACGGCAGCGACAAGCCGCAGATGAGCCGGGGCATCGTGGCGATGCGCATGCCCTGACCCGCCATCGCCATGGCGCCTCAAACAACGGTCGTCCCCATTTCCGTTGACGGTTGGCGTCCGTACCACCGGGCCTTCGCCCTGAACGACCCCCAAGCCGGGACCCGACCAACGCGTCGGGCCCCGGCTTGCTTCTGGGCGGACGGCTCTGCGCGGCTGGCGACGGGCTTGACGTCCCCGT
>CAZYBA010000071.1:0-9260 GCA_964646105.1 uncultured Armatimonadia bacterium | reverse complement strand
TGATTCCGGGAGAGTGACCTCTCCCCCTGAAGGCCTTCGGCCGAGGGGGTGGTTGGCTTCCCGCCTTTGGCGGGGGGCTAGGTGTGGGACGTTACGGACAGCCTCGCTTTGTACCAATACCAATGCTGGCAATTTATTCCCGATCAATCAACGCGCGAAGCGCCACAACAACGCGTCCGGAGGACGCTCGGACGAAGGCCATCAAGACGGGGAATTCATTCGCCTGGATTGACAACGCAGCACAATTCATTCCCGGGAACCGGGACCGGAACACGCCCGCCCGAGTAGATCCCGCAACGAATCCGGATTGTCGAGACGCAGTGCGATTCGCAAGACCCATAGAGGGGGAGCGTTTTCTGGCCAGCGATCCGCCAACTTCACGGCGTCCTTTTCCGTCACCACCACCGCGTCCACGGTCGAGTTCGCCGCCGCACGAATGTCGTCGTCCGTGAAACCATGATGGTCCGGATGGATGTGCGCATCCGCCACGATCGCTCCCAACCCGCGGACCGTTTCCACAAACCCCGCACCGTCCGCGATTCCGGTCAGGACCCGCACCGCTTTGCCGTTTACCCATTCAGCCGGCTCCACGTGACCAGATCCATCCACCCAACCTAGCGGCGCATGGTCCCCCGCCAGCAGCAACGCGTCCGGAGCATTCTGCCCAACCCAACCGCGTGCACGGGATTGCTGGACGGTGGACGCACGCGCGTAACGCGTCAACACCACCGCCCCTGCGCGTCTCAGATGAAACGCCGGCTCGCGCAGCAACCCGCGCGGAATCAGGTGGCCGTTGTCAAACGGACGACGGGTATCCAGCAGGCATATATCCAGATCACGGTGCAGTTGCCAGAACTGCAGGCCGTCGTCGAGCAACAGGACATCCGGAGAAAATCGCTCGATCGCGTAACTCCCGGTTACACGCCGATCGCGGCCGACCACCACCGGAACTCCCGGCAACGCCCGGGCGATCAAGACGGGTTCATCGCCTGCCTGCTCCGGAGTGGCACACGGCACCGGTCCGCCGTCCGACACCACCAACGCCCCCCGCTCCCGCTCATGGCTTCCCCCATGGCCGCGGCTGAGCACCACCGGACGCATTCCCAGGTCCCGCAGCAAACCCGCCACCGCCACGGTCATCGGAGTCTTACCCGTACCGCCGGAGGCCAAGTTTCCAATCGACACCACCGGCACCGACAACCGATGCCGGCAGCGCAGGCCGATCTGGAACGGCAACAAATACACAGCCAAGCCCAACCGGTGCAGCCCCTCGAGCGGCAACAACGCGGTCCGGATCAATGTCGCCCGCGGCGAGCGGTCCGACCCGTCGAGAATCGCTGCCAGCGACGATGTCATGCGGGTGGGGTCCTGTGAAAATCATGCTCGGAGTCGCGCGATGTCAACGGCAACCGTTGCCTGAAACGGCCCGAGAATGTCCAACCGGCTTCGCGTCTCATGCCTTCCCCGCCCCCAGCAGTTCTTCGGCCAGGCGCACTACGCGATCGGCTGCACCCTGGTTGCGGGCGATCAATTCGAGGGCATCCGCCGACCAACGCGCCTTCTGGTCCGACGACGCGTCCAGATTCTCCCGAATCGCCTCCGCCAACGTCGCGCTGTCGGGCACTTCTCGGGCCACTCCCGCCGCGAGCGCCAACGCCGCGATGTCGCGCTGGTTGTTCATATGCGGACCGAACACCACCGGAACTCCCTGCGCGAGCGGCTGGAACACACTTTGCCCGCCCCACGGCACCAGCGACCCGCCCACGAAGGCAATGTCGGCCAGGGCGTAGACTCGGGCCAGTTCCCCGAACGTATCCAAAATGGTGTCCGGTCGACCAGCCTCGCGCCGGCTGCGACGGCCCGCATCGGGAAAACTGTCCCGGATTATCCCGTCCACACGTTCCAGATGCCGGGGAGCCAGAATCACGCGCAAGTCGAGATGGGTGCGGCGGACCGCCGCCACCGCGTCCGCTACCAAGCGCTCCTCGTCAGGAACCCCGCCGCTGCCCTCGCGGGTCGAACCGCAAACCAGCACCGGCGCACCGTCGGGAATCCCGAACTCTGCACGGAGCACCGACTTGTCGTCGCTTCCCAGCGGGGCGGTCGACTCGTCGAACTTGGTGTTGCCGGCCACGATGACCTTGGCGGGGTCCACCCCGAGCGAGATCATGCGACGCGCGTCCTCGTCCGACTGCATCGCGAAGCGGTCCACCACGTTCAATCCACCACGGATCAGTGGCGCAACCCGCCGCCACATCGGGAGTTTCTTGTCGGAGAGGCGGCCGTTCACCACCGCGATGCGCGCTCCCGCCCGATGTGCCGCGAGCAACGTGTTGGGCCAGATCTCGCCCTCCATCAGCAGCAGCAAATCGGGTTGCGCGGCTGCCACGGCCCGGCGCGCGGCTCCGGGAAAGTCGATCGGGAAATAGCGGGCTGCATCCGGTTCGGGGCGTGCCGCCGCAACAGCCTGTCCGGTCGTGGTGACCGTCGTGACCATCAGGCAGGCGTCGGGCCAGCGGGAGCGCAACGCCCGCAACACGGCCGCAGCGGCCATGGTCTCGCCCACCGAAACGGCATGCACCCAGATGCGTGGGGATTTCCCCGGAGCCTCGACCGCCGGCCAATGTCCCCACCGTTCACCCCAACGCGCCTTGTCCTCCTTGCCCGCCGCCAACCGGCGCCGCAGCATCAGCCAGATCCACGGGGATAGCAGGCCCAGAACTGTGTTGTATGCGAGATTCACGGGAACACCTCCCATGAAGCAACTCCCTTGGCAAACGTTTCAACGCCTGCATTGCTCCCTGCCGACCACGCGGAACCATCAAAACAAGACATCATCCCACCGGCACGTCGAGCACCGAACCGTGCTCTCATGGCTTCTCAGCCGCACCGACCGCCAGCGGGTCGGACGCACGCACCGGGAAATCGAGAGAAGGCTTGGTTCCCGGCACCCAATGCCAGAAACCGGCGGCGGCCACCATTGCCGCGTTGTCGGTGCAGTAGCCGGGAGGCGGGGCGGCCAGGCGCATTCCGTGCTTGGCGCAGACTGTCTCCATATGCCGGCACAGCGCCTGATTGGCGGCGACCCCGCCGGCGAGCAAGACGGTACCAACCCCGCAGCGCTTCGCCGCATCCACGGTCTTGACCGCCAATACATCCACCACCGCATCCTGAAATGCCAAGGCGACATCGGCCACCGCCGGCGCAGGATTCGCCTCCAACGCGTACCGGACCGCGGTCTTCAGGCCCGAAAACGAGAATTCGTCGGTACCCGGCAACCATGCCCGCGGGAGTTTGAGCGCACCGGGGGTTCCCAACTTGGCCGCCGCTTCCACCGCCGGACCACCCGGGTAACCGAGGCCCATCAGCCGGGCGCACTTGTCGAACGCCTCCCCCGCCGCATCGTCGCGGGTACGCCCGAGCAGCACGTAGTCGCCGTGGCCGCGCAGGTGAAACAAATCGGTGTGGCCGCCGGAGACCACAAGCGCCACCGCGGGAAACCCGATGTCGTGATGGATCAGGAAGTTGGCGTACAGGTGCGCCTCGATGTGGTGGATCGGGACCACCGGGATGCCGCGAACCATTCCGATGGCCTTGGCTGCGGACGCTCCGACCATCAGGGCACCGAGCAGGCCCGGACGGTTGGTCACCGCGATGGCGTCGATGCTCGAGAGGGTCTCGCCAGCCTGGTCGAGGGCGGCATCCAGCACCGGCAGAATGTTCTCGACATGGCGGCGGCTGGCGAGTTCCGGAACCACCCCGCCGTACCGGGCATGTTCCACCATCTGGGACGCGACAACCGACGACTTTACCGAACGGCCGTCGACCACCACCGCCGCCGCCGTTTCGTCACAGGACGTTTCGATTCCGAGAACAGTCACCGCGCGATTCTACCGCCCGGGAGGCGTCCCACCCCCACCTACCTTGATCTCCACCACCGCCGACGCCAATTCGTTACCGGCCGCGGTCACCCAGCAGCGCAGCACGGCGTCGCAGGCGGGAGTATCTGGCGCGGATTTCCACACCAATTCAAAACGGCGTTCCTCACCCGATGCCCAAGTCATGTCGCCCAGGGCCTGTGTGTAAAACATCCCGCGGGAAAACAGCCACAACGTCAACGCGCCCTTCGCGTACCGGACATTGGGCTCGGGTTTGCGCGATACCTCGGCGTCGAACCGCTTCCCGCTCGTGAACCGCACCCGCGCCGGCTGCTTGCTGGAGTTGCGGACTGTGTAGACAATCTTGAGTGCCTCGCCCGGACGGACGGACTTTTTGTCAACGACAACCGTTCCCACCAGCGCAACCGCCGCCGGATCTGCTCCATTTCCTTGCATTGGCGTCCCCTTCCCGAAGTAAAAATACCAAGCCACAAAAGCTGTGGATTGACAATGCCGCACCGCGGGAGTCAACGTCCCCCCCGGCCCGGATCATGCGTCCGCGTTCGACAGTTCCCGCTCCGCCGCCTTGGCTTGGTCCCAATAGCGACGTAGTTGGTCCGGGGTCCATGTCGCCGGGTCGAGATTGTCGGCCGCTGCAGCCAACTCCACATGGCGCCACCGGAACCCGAACCGATCGACCTGCTTGCGCAAGGCCAGTTCCGGGTCCACCCCCGCCTTGCGTCCCACATTCACCAACGTGAAGAGAACATCCCCCAATTCGTCGGCGATGCGCTCCGGATCTGCGCCGGCAACCACCTCGGCCCGCAGTTCGGCGAACTCTTCCTCGGCCTTGGCCAGCACAGCGGGCGTATCGGCCCATTCAAAGCCGACCCGCACCACACGCTTGCTGACGTCCAGGGCGAGGGCCAGCGACGGAGACGCACGATTGACGCCATCCAGCGCACCCGCGGTCTGCGACGATTTCCCGGCATCGACCTTTTCCTGCGCCTTGATGGCGTTCCAATTGCGCAGCACGGTGTCGGGATCGTCGGCCACCGTGTCGCCGAAAACATGGGGATGGCGACGCACCAGTTTGCGGCAGATCGAACGGCAAACATCCCGGGCGTCGAACAAGCCCTCCTCCGCCCCGAGTTGCGCATGGAACACCACCTGCAGCAACAGGTCGCCGAGCTCCTCGCACAGCCCGTCCGGGTCGTCGGCGTCGATCGCGTCCACCACCTCGTACGCTTCCTCGAGCACGTATTTACGCAGTGACGCGTGGGTTTGTTCGCGGTCCCACGGGCATCCGCCGTCCGGGTCGCGCAGGCGCGCCATGATCCCGACCAATGTTTCAAACGAATCGGGGCGCAGGTCTGCCGGGAGGTCGTCCACCCAGACGGATGTCAGGTGGTCCGAATCGAGCCGGTCCAGCGTGTAGAGGGGTACCGTCCGAACGTCCTCGATGCCCGGAATGCCCGCCCCGCGGATCCATCGCACCGGGAAATCGTCCGGCCATCCCGCGTCCATCAGGGCCAGCTTGGCCGCCGATGCCACGGCGCGGTCGTGGACCTGATAGAGCAGCAGGGGGCCGTTGCCAGCCAGCGCGGTGCGTGTCTGCGGCCCGGGTTCGCTGAGCAGGTGCGCGTCAAGAACACGCAGGTCGCCGGTCACCGCGAATCCCACCGCCTCGAGGCATGCGTCCACGAACGACGCCGCCCCGACGATACGGGTGGGGATGCCGGCGGACTTGGTTTTGTCGAGCAGCAGCGCGACGGTCGACTCGCCCACCAGGGGGTGTCCGGGAACGGCGTAGACACAATCGCCTTGGGTTTGGTGGGTACGCAGGACCCGCTCGACGATCGCAGCATAGGTATCCGCAAACGACATCCCATGCTCGTATTCGTCGTCGAGCGGGAGGAAACGCCCGCGCGGGGCGGCCTTGCGGAATTCGGCGAGTGGTCCGGAGTCGAGTGTGGGGTGACGTTCGGTACGCAGCAGGACGGTCAGGCCGCTGGTGAGCAAATCGAAGGCCCGGGGCGGAAGCACATTCGGGTCTCCCGGCCCCAGGCCGACGATATGGATCATGGGACTGCCTATTTGCCGGCCGGAGCGGGAGCGCCGGCGGAGCCGGATGCCGGGGCGGCGCCTTCGGCACCGTCCTCACCCATGCGCATTTCCTTCGCTTGCTCGAGTATGCCCGCCCAGACGGTCTTGACTTCGTCGGACGATGTCTCGAACTGCGAATCCAGTTTTTGCTTCATGATGCGGTTGCGGTATTGCGCGTTCTCAGGAAGCACCGCGCGCTGCTGCACCAGTCCGAAACGGGTGGCCGCCATGCCTTGGTCGGCGGGAAGCTGGAATGCAGGCAGTTTGCGCTCGATGCGGACCCACGCCTTGAGCGTCTGCCCGGGCCCGACCGGCCAATCCAGCGGCCCCAGGACACTACCCTCGGCCGCCGCCAGAACCTGGCCCGAAATCGCCGGAGGAACCTGGCTGTTGGGAACCACCTGCATGCCGCGGACGGCCTTGAGTTCGGGAATTCCATTGAGATCCGCCGCAGCCGTCTCGAACTTCTTGGCATCGCCTGCCGCATCCTTGACCGCCGACGCAATCTTGTCGATAAGCGGGGACTTGGGCGGAACCAAGATCATGCGCATCTGGGTGCGTGCGGGCAACCCCATCGAATCCTTCGCCCGCTCGTATTCCTTGCGAACGTCATCCTCGGTGATGTTCATCAACTTGGCGTAGACATTGGCTTCGGCGAGTTGGCCGCGCATGTCCTCGCGGACTTCTTCCGGGGTAACTCCCTGCTTCGCAAGATACTGGGTGTAGGTCTTGCCGGGAGTGCGGTTTTCGTAAAGATCCTTCTGGGCGTTGTACAGCAGGTTGATCTGATCCTCGTTCGGCGAAACCCCCATCTTGGCGGCCTCGGCCTGCATCACCCGGTTGCTCACCAACTGGTCGAGGACATACTGCTGCACTCCCACCGACATGCCGTTCGGAAGGCTGAGCTGCTGCCGTTCCAATTTGCGAACGTACTCGTCCTTGGTGACAACCTGCCCGTTGATCTTGAAGTAGGCATCGTCCCCCCCGCAGCCGACCAAGGCGAAGGACATTGCCAAGGACGCGGCGACAGCGGTCCGGCGCAGGATGGGATGAAAAATGGACAACGAATTACTCTCCTTGGCTGGGTTTCCGACCGCGGGCCGGACGCAGGATTCCATACTGTTGCACCGCACCGGCGCGTTTCCGATTCGCGACAATTCCCAGCGTGGCCGACTGTTTGGATTCAACCCCAATATCTCTGATGACAGGCAATTTTACCCGACCGCCCCGGGCAGAACGTCACCGGCTGCCGTGCAACCGCGGGGACGCCCCGCACAGCCCGAATCGCCGCCCGCCTCTGTCCGCGATCCGCGGGATTCCGACTCCATCCCGCCGGGTCCCGAACCCACACCGTTCCCGGAGCACGACCGGCCGCTCCCGGCGACCCCACCCGAGTCGAGCAAGTCCCCAAACCGGTTTCCGGTAGGTTCGAATCGTTCCTGATACGGACATTTCCCGGACGCCGCAACCCATCCCTCGAGTCAGATGCGAGCGGTTTTCCAACGCCCCGACTGGAAGAGCGGTATGGTCAGGATTCCCTGCAGTACCGTCGACAAACTCATCGACCACCACGCCCCCGGCACCCCGAATTGCTCCAGCAGGATCCATCCGAAGGGCAGGCGCACAGCCAGCGAACAGAACGCCACCAGAATGGTGGGACGCAGGGTTTCGCCGGCCCCCTGGAGTGCCCCGGAGAGCACCATCCCGAGCGCCAGGAACGGTTCGGAAACCAACGCAATCCGAAGGTACAACACCACCAACTCCACCTGCTTGCGCGCCGTCTCGGCGTCCGCAGGGGCGGTTTCGGCACCGGTGCGCACAAACAAGCGCGCGAACGGCTCCGCAAACACCGTGAACAGCAAACCAAAAACCGTCATCACCACCATGGCCTGGATGGTAGCCACCCAGGCCGACTTGGACGCCCGCGCCACATTGCCGGCGCCTAGGTTCTGTCCAACGAACGCCGATGCGGCGATCGAGTAGCCGAAGCCGGGCATGAACGCCAGGGATTCCGCGACCAATCCGACCCCGAGCGCCGCCACCGCGACATCGCCTGCACGGTGCTGCAACATGTTCTGGAACAACAGCATCGCGCTGGTACGGAGCAATTGCTGCCCGCCCGCTGGCACCCCCACCCGCGCGATCCGCCACATCCAGGCCTTGTCCGCTCCGGTTCGCAAATCCAATCCCGCCGACAAGGGGCCGCGTCGCAGGAAAAACCACTGAATGATCGACGCCGCCAGCCACGACACCCCCAACGCCACCGCACCGCCCACAATCCCCAGCTTCGGAAAACCGAGGTTGCCGTTGATCAGCAACGCATTCAGCCCCGCGTGAACCAGGTTCGAACCGAGGGTCACCCAGAACGGCCGGACCGTATCGCCGAGGCCGCGGAAAATACCGCCCTGCACCCACACCAGGAACGAAAACGGCAACGCGAGCACCGACCAAAACAGATACCGCTGACCCTCGACCAGCCCCTCGCCCCGCAGCCCCTGCAACTCGAGCAGCGGCCGCACCGACACCAACACCACCGCAGCGATCACGACAGCCACCGCCACCGCAAGCAAGATCGATTGCCGGACCGTCTGGATCGCGTCCTCGCGGTCGCCTGATCCCGTGAACCGCGCCACCAATGCGCTCGCCCCTACCGAGACCGCCATGGCGGCCGACGACAGCGTGAAGATCAATGTCATGCACAGGGAAACCGCCGCCAGCGCCGGTGTTCCCAAGCCCCCGATGAAGAACCGGTCCAGAAAACCGTTGACCGTCTGCAACAACATGGTGGCGACGGAGGGCAAGGCCACGCGCAATACCCCGGTCCCGATCGGTCCGTACAGGATTCGACTGGCGCGGGGATCGGAGGAGGAAGACACTGGCCGTTGTACCTCCCGCACCCCCCCCGCCGCCAACGACGCCCCGACCCCGACACCCGGGCCGAAACGCTCATCCGAGCCGAAACGTCCCGCCGCGATTCGTTCGGAGTTCCTTGACGTCCTCCGTGATCGATCCATGCACCGAGAGGACACTCTCCTTGGTCCGATTCGGTCAAGCGACGCACCATCCGGTCTAATCCCGGACGTTTGCCCAAAACGGGAAGGCAACCACTCCGGAAAGCGCGAACCAACCGGTACCGCCCCCCAAGACGCGAACCGCCTCCTAGACTGCGGCGCGCACGGGCGCAAGGAACCACCGATGCCACTCAAGCACCTCGCCGACCTCTGGGACCCCACCCATGCCGCGTCCATGGACGAACCGGAACTGCTGCGCTACCGA
>CAZYBA010000070.1:7302-10932 GCA_964646105.1 uncultured Armatimonadia bacterium | reverse complement strand
CGCCTGCTTCTGACCGTCCTTTTCGCCGTCGTACGCAATCGTGGGAAGATGGGCGAGATTGGACGCCCAATCGGTGGCGTCGTAGAGCTTCCAGAGACGCACTTGCCAATCGGGGAACGTTGCGCCGTTGGAATAGGCCTTCTGGAAATCGGGGGTTTCCGAGAATCCGGCGCCGGGCGCGGCGGCTGCCCAGCGGTCGGGGTGGTGGACCGCGAGGTGCCAGGTGGACGCTCCACCCATTGAGAACCCGCGGATCACGGTCCGGTCGTCGTCGATGCGGTAGTGCTTCCGAACGTCATCCAACGCCTCGAAAACATCTACCTCGCCGGCCAAATGGTTGGCGTTGCAGAACCGGCCGTACGGGTGCAGCACGAACGCTCCCTCGGGCGTGAACTCACCCGGCGATCGGCGACGTTGTTCCAGGAACGACAACTCGGTGAGCTGCTCGCCGCGTCCGTGGAAGAAGAGGTCGAGCCGATGGCGCTGGGTGCCGTTTTTGGTCCAGTTGGCGGGAACGACCAGCCCGTACGGCTGCACCGAGCCGTCGATGCGGCTGACATACCCGCGCACCACCAGTCCGGTGGCGGAGTCCCACGGTGTTTCGCCCTTTTCGAGGCTGTCGGCGCGGCGGTTGCCTTCGTCGAGCAACTCCTTGGCAGCGGCCAATTCGCGGGCGTTGTAGACCGTGCTCGCCGGCACCGACCAGTCGACCGCCTTGCGGAAGATCTCGACATCGGGCCAGCGGTCGGATTTGGCTTTCAGGGCATGGATTCGTTTCCCGAGTGCGGCGGCGCCGGCGATCAAGGATTGGCGTTCGGTGTCGGGGATGGTGATTCCGACCGGCGGGATGATCTTGCCGTCAGGCGGGAGCGGGTGCTGGACACGGGGGGCGGGGGCTGCGAGGAGCAGTGCGGCAATCAACGGGGTCATGGTGGGGTTCCCTTCAACGAAGCGAGGGGTTCCTCCTGCGGGGTTTTCGTTTCCAAAACCTCGGTCCGGGGGGTGGAATCCCCGGCTGCAGGCCCTCGGCGGGGCGTCGGAGACGTTCGGTCGGATGCACGGGCAACCACAAGGGTCGCCCTGCGACCCGGTGGGTTGCCCTTACCAGAGATGTGGCGAACCGCTACGCTCGTTTTGCGGGAGATTGCGGCTGCGTCGGGCGAGGCGACGTTGGCGCTCAACCGGGCCAAACCCTGGCAACCCGAACCCGCTGCCGCCAACCGGTCCCGTCGAAGACGGGCGGCCGAGGAACGAGGCCACGGGACGGGACCTTCAGTGCCCGGAGCCAAGGCGCAGGATTCTTCCCCTCGGATCACGAAGCCGATTAATTGCCCGGAGAGTCAACGGTCGACGTTTTGCTTGTCCGGCTTCCGGGCGCTTTCGCCGTCGCCGGTGGACCTATCCCACGCCCAGAGCGCCATCTTGCGGACCGCCCACCGGGTCAGCCAGGCAGCGATCCCGATGACGAAACCCGCGGCGTTCCAAACAAAATGACTGGTCCGTACATGCCGCGTGTCGGCGAGCAGACGCGCCGAAATGTCCGCTCCCATCATCAACAGCGCGCCACCTATTCCGACCAGGATCCGCTTCCCGAGACGTTCGTCGATGGGTCCCGGAACCAGACGCATGCCGGTCCAGGCGATCAGGGAATACAACACCAAGTGCGCGAATTTGCGCAGCACATCGTTGATTTGGTACAGGCTGACCGCCCAGTCGATGCGCGACTTTTTGTCGGGGCTCACGGTATCGAAGAACCAGCGAATCCCGTTCCAAGTCCGCTCGTACGATCCTCCCTCGCCCGACAGGTAGACCAACGCCGCCCCGACCATCAGGAATGGCCCCAGCACGAGGGTGGTGCGGATCAGGCGACGTAGGCGCATTGGCATTGGACTTCCACACGGTGGGAAACGGCGTCGGAGGGGTGGCCGAACCAAACTGCGGTCACTTGGAATGCCCGTTCGACGCGGGATCGTTCCCGCCACAAGGGTGTTTTCGGCGGGATGCCCGCGGATTTTCCCCCTCCGATCGGAGGATTTCGAAACGGGAAATCCACTCGGGGTCGTCCATCGCGTGGATCCACAGTATGTCGGCGTCCTCGCCCGTGTCCGGATAGTAGTTGCGCCGGATGGCGGCATGCTCGAAGCCGAACTGCTGGTACAGGGACTTTGCGACCGTGTTGCCGGCGGCCACCTCGAGGGTCGCGCGAACTACCCCGTTCCGGATCGCATCGTCGAGCATCGTCACCAATAGACGTTTCCCGAGACCCAGGCCCCGGTGCGACTCGGCCACCGCAATGGTTGTCACATGGGCCTCGTCCACAATCCGCATCAGCCCGCCGAATCCCACCAGGGTGCCGTTGTCGACCATGACCAGCCACGCGGACGCCGGGTTGTCGAGTTCCGACCGGTATGCGTCCTCGGACCAGCCCCGATGGAAAATTGCCGTTTCGAGCGCGCACAACGCCGGGATATCGCCCAGTTGCAGCGGACGGATGGCAATCGACTGCGGGGAATCCACCGGTCAGCCCTCCACCGGGAGCGCGTCGTCGCCCTCGATCCAGAACCCACCGTCGGCCGTGAACTCCTTCTTCCAAATCGGAACGTTGTTCTTGACCGTGTCGATGGCCCACCGGCATGCGTCGAACGCTTCGGCGCGGTGCGGCGACGCCACCGCGACCACGATGGCGATCTCTCCGACATTCACACGTCCGAAACGGTGGTGGATGGCGCAAGCCAGCCCCCATCGTTCCCGTACCTCCGCAACAATCTGTTCCATCTGGCGACGTGCCATGGGTTCGTAGGCTTGGTACTCGAGACCGACCACGGAGCGACCGCGGCTGTGGTCGCGCACGACACCCGTGAAGCAGACCAGTGCGCCGTCCTGGTCGGTGGAGACCGCACGTTCGGTGACGCGGGGATCAAGCGGATCGGCGGTCAGGACAACGCGGGGGATGGCAGGCGCGGAAGTGTCTCCCGGAACGTTGCAATCGTCTTGCCCAGCTCGATCGCGAGGGGCGAGGGGGTTGTCGGGCATGTCAACCTCCACTCATGGGGGGCAGCAGGGCCACTTCGCAACCGGGGCGCAGCGGGGATTCCGGCGATGCGAACGCGGCGTCGACCGCCACCCGGGCGCGTTGCCCGGCTCGGACAAAGCGCGGATCGGCGGTTTCGAGCCGTGCGAGCAGGTCGGCGACCGTGGCGTTCTCGGGCAGGTTCTCGATGTCCCAATGCGGCCCGATGTCGCGGTAATGGCCGTAAAGCAGGACCCGGATTGTCATGGCTTGGTGGGATCGTCCGGAGACGACGCACCGGCGATGGGCAGTTCGAAGGCGAACTTGCTGACCCGGACATGCGCGGGGATTTCGATCGGGTATTTGCCGGTGAAGCAGGCCAGGCAGAAGTTGTCGTTGGGGACGGAAAGCGCCCGCGCCAGACCGTCGGTGGAGAGGTAGCCGAGGGTGGTGGCGCCGATCTTCTGACGGATTTCTTCAACCGTGTGGGACGCGGCCACCAGTTGGTCCTGCGTTGCCATGTCGATGCCGTAGAAGCAGGGGTAGGCGACGGGCGGGGACGAAATCCGGACATGCACCTCGCGCGCCCCGGCGTCGAGGAGCAGGCGCACAATCTTGCC
>CAZYBA010000070.1:0-7292 GCA_964646105.1 uncultured Armatimonadia bacterium | reverse complement strand
GAATCGTCGACCATGACCACCTTTTTCCCTTGGAGGGCTTCGCGGATCGGGGTGAGTTTCATGCGCACGCCCATTTCGCGCATGCGCTGGTCGGGCTGGATGAATGTCCGTTGGATGTAGCGGTTCTTGACCAGGCCTTCGCCGAACGGAATCCCGGATGCTTCGGCGAATCCGAGTGCGGCGGGCGTTCCGGAGTCCGGCACCCCGATCACCAGGTCCGCGTCGATAGGCGGGTGTTCCCGGAAGAGTTCCGCGCCCATGCGCCGACGTGCGGCGTGCAGGCTTTGGCCGTACATGCGGGAGTCGGGTCGGGCGAAGTAGATGGTCTCGAGCATGCACAGCGCCTGCCCTTCCATCGGTTGACCGTTGAACGAACGCCAGCCGTCGTCGCCCACCACCACAATTTCGCCGGGGATGAGTTCGCGGACAAACGTTGCGCCGACCGTGTTCAGGGCGCAGGTCTCGGACGCCAGAACCCAGTGGTTGTCGCCGAGTCGTCCCAGGCAGAGCGGGCGCACACCATGCGGGTCACGGACCCCGATCAGGAGACCGTCGGCGAGCAGGGCGAGGGAGTACGCCCCGCGGATGCGCGCCATGGTGGCTCGGACCGCCTCGACCAGCCCCAAGTGGAGTTGGGACGCCACAAGCCGGGCGATCACTTCGGAGTCGTTGGTGGACTCGAACGTGCACCCGGACGATTCGAGTTCGGCGCGCAACTCCTCGGCGTTGATCAGATTGCCGTTGTGGGCGACGACAATTTCTTCGCCGGTATGCAGGCAGCAGGAAATCGGTTGGGCGTTGCGCAGGACCGACGATCCGGTGGTGGAGTAGCGGGTGTGCCCGATGGCGGCGTGACCGCGCAACCGTGCGAGCGCGTCCTCGTCGAAGACCTGGGTGACCAGGCCCATGTCCTTGTGGACGGAGATCCGCTTGCCGTCGGAGACCGCGATCCCGGCGGATTCCTGACCCCGGTGCTGGAGCGCAAAGAGTCCGAAAAACGTGAGGCGGGCAACGTCCTCACCAGGGGCGTGGATGCCGAAAATGCCGCACTCCTCATGCGGTTTTTCGTCCTCGATCTCGGCCTCGAGCGGGTGCTCCCAGGTTCCCTCCTGGTCCGTGGCAAGGACCTGCGCCGCGGTCGGGACCAGGTCCCGTGGAAGGGCGGACAGGGGGCGCGGCAGGGCCGGTTCGGCTCCGGTCGTTTTCACACGGCATTGTACCGCGGCGGGGTTGGGACGCCGATGCCGTCGGAGGGTGCACAATGGTATAGTGATCCGGCTTTTCGCCGAATCGGGAGAGTTTGCGACCACTATGCCGTCGATGCGACAAATCCGCGCCCGTATCCGGGTTGCGAAGAACATCCAGCAGATTACCAAGGCCATGAAAATGGTCGCGGCGGCGCGCCTGAAGCGTGCCCAGGACCGTGTTCAGTCGGCTCGTCCGTATGCCGAGCAGATGCGCAATGTCATGGGATCGTTGTCGCGCGCCGGGGGCGATGTTTCTCATCCGCTCCTCGAGGAACGCGAGCCGGTGAAGGTCGGCATCGTCGCGATTACCGCCGATCGTGGCTTGTGCGGCTCCTACGCCGCCAACATCCTGAAGAAGGTGGCCGAGGTGTTGCGCACCGCCGGTCCCGACGGCACGGCGCTCGATCCGGAGAATGTCCGGGTGATCGCGGTGGGACGCAAGGGGCAGAACTTCTTCCGCCGCCGCCCGTATCCGGTGGTCGGCGAGTACACCATGAACATGACAGGTGCGTCGTTCGCGGAAGCTCAGGAAATCGCCCGCCACGCCCAGAAGCTCTACACCGACGGAGACGTCGATGTCATCTACCTGGTCTATACCAAATTCTTGTCGGCGCTCACCCAGAAGCCCACCGCGGTCCAGGTGCTCCCGATTGTCACCGAGGAATCCGAGAGCACGGGCGGCGGTGACGACTACATTTTCGAACCGGACGCAACCACACTGCTCGGCGAGATGCTTCCGCGTTCGGTGGATACGCTGGTCTACCAGGCCCTGCTCGAGTCGATCGCGTCCGAGCATGGCGCCCGCATGACCGCCATGAGCTCGGCCACCGACAACGCCGGAAAGATGATCTCCAACCTGACCCTGTCGGCCAACCGCGCACGCCAGGCGATGATCACCAAGGAAATTGCCGAAATCGTCGGGGGTGCGGACGCGCTCAGGAGCTGATGCGTTCCCAACGTCGTTTGACAAATTCCCGCCCGGGTCCGACTGGACCCGGGCGGTTTTTGGTTTGGACTGCGCACTTCGATGGGCCCGGGCCCGGTTTTCAACGTCGATCGGGCACGGGGGGCGACCCCACGATCGGATCGACGCTCCACAGTTGGTATCGTCCAAACTTTCCGGCCAAGCCCGTCCCGTGGCCGATGGACTCGATCCGGCGCAACGCCGAATCGGTTGCCGGACCGGGCTGTACCACCAGATAGACCGTGCTGGTTCCGAATCGGGACATTTCGAAATCGGAAACCGTGACAATACGGGCTTGGCCGTCGGTGTAGTAGGAACCGGAGAACGGTCTGTTGTCGAGGAAAACCAAGTGCGCCCACGGGTTTGCGGGGTCGCGGTCGTTGTCCACGGTTGCGTAGGCCTGCACCAACCGCTTGACCGAGTACCGATCCAACTGTGCCGGCGTCAACAAGGAAACGGTCGCGATGGTGCCGATCAGGACGACGAACGCCAGTCCCGCGGCCACCCAGCGCCGGGTGATCCGGTCCCCGAGACGATGCTGGAACCAGTCGGTAAACAGGATGGCAAAAGCCGGCAGGCCCGGCAGCATGTAGGTGCTCAGGATGTTGCGTGCAGGGAGGAAGAGCGCGACCGGAGCCATCGCCCAGAACAAGAAAAACAGACGCTCCGGACCGGGCATGGCGGGTTCGGCAACACGGGAAGGCGACCGAAGGGAACGTCGGCACACCGCTGCGGCGACCGGTAGCAGCACCGACCAAGGCAATGTTCCGACGAAGGCGTACATCACAATGGTTCCGATCGGATACTCGTGCGCGTCACCGTACTCGCTGGTCCATTTCGGAATGACAAAGCGACGCCAGTGTTCCCCGATCAGAAAATAGTCGAGAAACCCCGGAGTCTTTTGTTCGGCCAGAATGTACCAAGGGCAGGTTGCCGCGGCGGTTGCGACAATAATCGCGATCCACGGCAGGTTTTTGAAAAGTGCCTTGCCCTGTCGGTTGACAATCGCCCAAAGCAGGATTGGCGGAATGGTGAGAGCGAGCGCGACCGGTCCCTTGGACAATAGGCCTGCCGTGAATCCTGCGACAACCGATACGGCGTCCACGATGCGTGCGGCCCGGGAACGTTTCTCCCCTTCCATGAGGGCGCGGTGGACGCCGTCGAATGTCAGTGCGCATCCCAGCGCGAGCGCGATGTCGGCGACGACGCTACCGGCGACGGTCCAGAAGAGGACACTGGAACCGAGGATGCAGGCGGTGGGGACGACCGAGACGGGGTTGCGGCGTCTGGCAATGCGCATCGTCACGGCGAGCAGCACGATGGCCAGAAGCAGGTGGGGCAGGCGGGACGCGATCTCCTGTTTGCCGAGAACGTTGATCCCGAACGCGCTGGTCCAGAACATCAACGGCGGTTTTCCCCAGAACGGGACATTGTCGGTGTACCAGGGAGTGATCCAGTCTCCGGACTCCGCCATACGCCGCGCCGTATCGCCGTAGCGCGATTCGGTTGTGTCCATCAACGGAACGTAGGCCATGGCGACCAGGCGGACCACGAGCAAGGCGACCCCGAGTACGGCCAAGGCAATGGAAACCCGTTTTCCGTCGTATGTCCGGGATTTGGTGGAGTCTGGATTATCTGCGGTCGGCACGGCGATCTATTCCTTGTAATCGGAGGCGGCGGTTGCGCCTAGGCGGTCTGCCTGGTTCCGCGAGGAAACAGGTTGTGTTCCTCGTTTTCGGCAAATCGTCGCGTGTAGGAGAGGGGCTGGTGAACGCTCCACCGACAACCAAGGACCTGCCCCGCAGTCGAGTGCGGCGCGTGCTTGGTCGGGGGTGTTGACGTTGGACCGGATTAACCGACGCGTCGTTTGGGGAATTCGACCTTCTCGACAAATCGTTGTGTGATGGAGACGGGCCGGGTGATTGCGCCGCCGACCACGACGGTCCATGCCCCGCAGTCGAGTGCGGCGCGTGCTTGGTCGGGATTGGCGATGCGTCCTTCCGCAAAGACAGGCACCCCGAGGTCGAGGCTGGCGAGGGTGGCGACCAGTTCGAGGTCGGGGCCGACCATGTGCGGAGAGTGTGTCGTGTAACCGGACAAGGTGGTGGAAACCGCGTCCGCCCCGGCGTCCGCAGCGGCCACCGCGGACGCGACATTGTCGACATCGGCGAGCACCAGTTTGCCGGTCTGTTCCTTGATGGCGCGGATCAGGGCGGCGGTGGTGCTTTCGGGGTGGGGGCGCAGGGTGGCGTCGATGGCGATCATGTCCGCTCCGGCGTCGGCGACCGCCACCGCATCCTGGAGCCGCGGGGTGATGTAAACGTCCTCGAAGCCTGCCACAACCACTTTCCAGAGACCGATGACGGGGGTTTCGGGGAGGGCGGCGCGGATGGCGGCGATGTCGACGGGGGTGTTGGCGCGGATGCCGGCAGCACCGCCCTGGACGGCGGCGACGGCCATCTTGGCCATGAATTCGGACCCGAACAGGGGTTCGTCGGGGAGTGCTTGGCAGGAGACGATCAATCGTCCCCGGACAGAATCGAAGAGCGGGTGCATGGTTGCATTGTAGCGGTGATGGTCGACGGACCTATGCGCGGGGGCGTTGCGGGGGTTGTTTGTCTGTGAGCGACCGGTTGTCGCGGGCGTGGTGTGATTCTGGGTGTTGTGGTGTTGCGGGGCAGTTTCATTTTTTCGGGGGACGCTCTGGGGGCTCCCTCCGTTGGTGTTGGGGGGACATCGCGCTTCACGATCCCTAGGGGACGAATTGTCCGTTGTGTCAATGCTGATTGAAAACTGACCCACTGGTGGTCCCCGGGGGATGAATCCCGCGTCTTGATTCCGGGCAATGAATACCCCGTCTTGATGGCCTCGTTCCTCGGCCGATCGTCCTCCGGACGAATTGTTGTCGCGCTGCGCGCTCATTTTCGCTTTCGGGGCAATCAAATGTTGCATCTTGTCCCCGGACACTGAAGTGCCCGTCCCATGGCCCCGTTCCTCGGCCGATCGCCCTCGACGGGACTGTGTGGCGAAGGCGGATTCGGGATCGCGTGGGGACGGGTTTGGGGAAGGCGCTATCGAAGGGGGACGCTCTTCTCCGGACACTGAAGTGCCCGGCTCGCGGAAAGCCCGTCTTCGACGGGACCATGGGGTGATAGGGAGTGCGGGTTGCCAAGGGCTCGGTCGTGGAAAGCACTTCTGGCGTCTCGCTCGACGCCGTCACAACCTCCCGTAAAACGCGCGGAGCCGATCGCCATCTCGGCCGAAGGACTTCCGAGGGAGAGTTCACTCTCCCGGGCCAGCGGGAATCGGGAAAGCACGATGCCCCGGGGCCGGCGGGATCAGGATCTGCATTCGCACAACGTGCGGAGCCGATCGCCTTCTCCCCCGAAAGGGCAACCCGAAGCGTCGCGTCGCGACCCTTGTGGTTGCCCGTGTCAATGGGGTGCCGGGGCGCAACCCCTACCCACCCTCGCAAACCGGTCCCGTCGAAGACGGGCTTCCCGTGTCCCGCGCACTTCAGTGCCCAGAGAAGATCGCCCCCCGACCTCCGCAGGGTCCTCCCAATCCGGATCCGTCCTGCACAATCAAACACTCCTACTTCACCGTCAAGACCCCGCTCTTGATGTCCAGATTTTGGGACACGGTGATGGTGACCGGGGTGGAAGTGGCGACCGGAGTGGTGGTCACCGGGAATGTCGGCGACGTCAACCCGGCGGGGATGGTCACTGTGGTGGGGACTGCCGCCGCGGGGTGCCTGGACTGGATGCGGACCGTCAACCCACCCGCCGGGGCCTCGCCGGTGAGGGTGACAGTCGCGGTGGACGATTGCCCGCCGGTGACCGACGGGGGCGCGAACACGATCGCGGACAGGCGGGCGCCGCCGAAGCCTCGTTTCCCATATCCCGACAGGGGCGGCGTGCGCGATCAGGACGTTCCCGACAGCCCACGCAACGAACCTGCCCACTCCCGAGTTCGCAATCCCGCTTTCCCACGGCAAACGGTTCGCTCTCCTGTAACGGGAGGAACACCACCCGCGTGGGAACAAATTGGGGCCGAAACCCGAGTGCCTGCCCGCAACGCCGTTTCAATCACTGGTTTCCACCGCTCCACCCGATTGCCTGTACCTGCACACGATCTTCGCAGGGCACCCCGCCCGCATCAACCAACCGCCCGTCGAGAAATTTCCATAAACTTTCCGCTCGCCTTGTCCGCACACGCGACCTCCCGTCACCGTGCTCGTCTGCAAGGCATTCGCCGAATCCTGTCCCGCGACTGCCATTACGTTCCGAAAACGATCGACCTCGACTCCATCCCCGATTTCCCCACCCCATGCCCAATCCCCAACTCCTGATGCGACGGCCTGCCGAACTGCCGTGGCCGCCCCACCAGAACCAAGCGAAGCCGCGCATCCGTGTCGCGACCGCCGACGACATTCCCGCCCTCGCCATCCTCCTCGGCAAGGCATTCCCCGACAAAGTCTGGGACCGGGAACGTACGGAAAAGACCTTCTTCCTCGACCCCACTGTTCACACGACGTTCGTGGTGACCGACCGGAACGGCCAACTGCTGGCCACCGCCACCGCCCGGATCGACACGGTCAATTTTCCCGGTGACGGTTACGTCCACTGGGTGGGGACGGATCCGGACGCCCAACGCGGCGGGCTGGCGCGGCTGCTGATGCAACGGGTTCTGCAGACATTCGCCGATCTCGGACTCGACGGTGCGGTCCTCGAAACCGACGACCACCGGTTGCCCGCCCTGCGCCTTTACCTCTCCCTCGGCTTCGAACCGGTCCCGTGGCACGAGTCCCATCCCGAACGTTGGGAGATGGTGCACGCCATGCTGGGTCCGGTCGAGCGGGGATAGGGGTTGTTGTTTCGGACGTATCCGGAGAAGCCTGTGCCGGATTGGGGGGTGAAAATCCCATGCGTTGTCGTGCTGCGCGGCTTTTTTCGTCCCGTGGGATGAATGCCTCGCCTTGATCTCGGGGGGTGAACCGCCCGTCTTGCTTCCGGGGGATGAATCCCCCGTCTTGATGGCCTGTCGGCCGATCGTCCTCCGGACGAATTGTTGTCGCGCTG
>CAZYBA010000069.1:2593-10934 GCA_964646105.1 uncultured Armatimonadia bacterium | reverse complement strand
CAACGGATGCGGATGCGATGCCGGAGGCATGGACGCGGGATCGGATGACGGCAATGTGATCCGCCGCCCCACCAACGCCCGCATCTTCTCCGACAAGGGCCGGTCGAGTCGCAACCCCGCCTTCCGCGCCGCATCGTCGGGGCCGTGACACGGCAGGCACGACGATGCCAAGACCGGCCGAATCTCACCGACGAAATCCGGGGAAGCCGTTGGTCGTGGGGCCCGGACCGAGGCACCCGACGCGGATTTCTGCGCGGACGCCATCGCACCGGCCAAGGCAGTCAGGACCAACGCCACCAGCGGCGCGGCCAACGTCGTAGACAAGGGCGTAAATCGTTTCATCGGAACAACACCGTCCCCGAAGACTGGAATCAACCACCGCCTCCCGCCTCCGGAACCTGTTCCAATCCTACAGCCCACACCCGCCCGCGAAAAGAGCCGATTCTACGACGCCTTGATGAGAAACGTTCAGAAATTACCCGCGAAACGACGACTCACCGGTTTTACGGACGGGAACGCGAGCCTGAACGTTGCCAACCCAGCAATGCCGGCAACACCGCCAACGTCAACACCGTCGACGACACCAATCCGCCGATCACCACCGTCGCCAATGGTTTCTGAACCTCCGCGCCCGCGCCACGCGACAACGCCATCGGCAAGAAACCAATGCCCGCCACGAACGCGGTCATCAGGACCGGGCGCAAGCGCGCCACCGCACCCTCCACAATCGCGGAACGCAAGTCCATTCCGCCCTTCTGCAAGTCGTTGATGAAACTCACCAACACCACCCCGTTCAACACCGCAATCCCCGCCAGCGCGATGAAACCAATCCCGGCCGGCATCGAGAACGGCATCCCGCGCAACGCCAACGCGAAGACACCACCGGTCACCGCCAAGGGAATGCCCGTGAACACCAACCCAGCGAGGCGAACGTTACCGAATGTCGAGTAGAGCAAAAAGAAAATCAACAGGAACGCCAACGGGGTGACAATGGCAAGCCGGGCCCGCCCGCTCTGCAACTGCTCGAATGTTCCCGCAAACTCCAGCCGATACCCCACCGGCACCCGATACTCTCCATCCAGTTTCCGGCGCGCCGCCGTCGCCAATGTCCCCAGATCCGTCCCCCGCGCGTTCGCCTGCACGGTGATGCGACGTTGCCCGTTTTCCCGCGAAATCTGGATCGGCCCCTCGACCTCCTCGACAGTGGCCAGTTCCGACAACGGAACCAACCCGCCGTCCGCGGTCGCCACCGGAATCCGCCCGATCGCCGACGGGCTGGAACGATACCGCTCGGTCAAACGGACCGACACATCCACCCGGGTCGCCCCGTCCGACACCACGGTCGCCACTTCCCCCCCGACCGCCGCCGCCACCGTGGCATTCACATCCGCCACGTGCACCCCGAAACGCGCGAGACGGTCCCGATCCACCATAACCTGCAACTGCGGCAGCCCCTGCGTACTCTCCGCACGAACGTCCGCCGCACCCGGAATCTTTCCGACAATTGCCGCAATCTTGGCCGCCTCGACCGCCAAAACGTCCGGATCCGGACCGAACAACTGGATTCCCAGGTCCGAACGTTGCCCCACACCGGCCAGCAACTCGCCCATGCGCATCTGGATCGGCTGGGTCATCGAAACCGCCACCCCCGGCACCTTTTCCAATTCCGCCGCGACCTGCGCCACCAACGTGTCCTTGGAATGCGCACGCTTCCACCCTGACGACGGCTTCAAATCAATCAGGATGTCGGTCTGGTTGATCAGCATCGGGTCGGTGGCCACCTCGGGGCGGCCGATGCGGGTGATCACCTGATCGATTTCGTCGGGAAACTTGGACAGCAGGAAACGTTCCGCCACACCCGCTCGTTCGATCACCTCATCCAACGCAATCGACGGCGCGTACATCGCCTCGACCGCAATCGCCCCCTCGTCGAGTTGCGGCATGAACTCGCTCCCCAGACGCGGAAACAACAACGCAGCCGCCACGAACAACCCCGTACCCACCGCCGCGGGAACCATCGGACGACGCAGGACCCTTGCCAAAAACGGCCGGTAGACATGCTCCAACCGGTGCACCACCGGATTCTCCCGCTCAGGCTCGACTTTCAGGAACAGCGAACACAGCACCGGCACCAAGGTCAACGAGAGCAGCAACGACCCCGCGAGCGCAAACAACACGGTCAAGCCCATCGGCCGGAACATCCGGCCCTCCACCCCCTCGAGTGTCAAGATCGGAAGGTACGCCGCCATGATGATCACCACGCCTGCAAGCGACGGTCGCAAAACCTCGGACGCCGCCCGGTACACCAATTCCTGACGATCCTGCTCGTTCGGAACTCCTGCGTCGCGGCTGGCCAACGACAGCCGCTTCACCGTGTTCTCGACAATGATCACCGCACCGTCGACGACCAAACCGAAGTCGATCGCCCCCAGGCTCATCAAGTTTGCCGAGACATGGAATTGCTTCATCCCAATGACCGCGATCAGCATCGACAGCGGAATCATCGCCGACACAATCAGCCCCGCCCGCATCTGCAACAGGAACAAGAAAAGGACCAGCACCACCAACGCGCCACCCTCGGCAAGGTTTTGCAACGCCGTACGCAATGTCCGTTCGATCAGTGCCGACCGATCCTGAAAGCCTGCCAAACGGCTGCCGTCCGGAAGCGACTTGCGGATGGACAACAACTTGTCCTTGACCCGATCCACCACAATCCGGCCGTTCTCTCCCACCATCAGCAAGGCGATCGCCACCACCTGCTCGCCCTTGCCCATGCCGGTGATCGCGCCTTGGCGCACCATCGCGGCATCCCCGATCCGGGCCACCTGCCCGAGAGTCACCGGCACCCCACCCGACGTTCCCAAAACCACCTTGCGTAGGTCGTCGGGCGAGCGAACCGTCCCCACCGAACGCACCAACTGCTGCTCGCTGCCCTTGGAAATCGCCGCACCACCCGCGTTCTCGTTCGACTCCGAAACCGCCCGCACCACGTCTGGAACCGAAAAGCCAAACGATTGCAAGCGTTCCGGATCAACCTGCACCTGAATCTGGCGCACCTCGCCACCCCAGGTATTGACCTCGGCAAGCCCGGGGACCGCGAGCAACGCAGGACGGACCACCCAGTCAACCAATGTCCGCCGCTCCATCGCGGTCCGGGACGGATCGTCGAGAATCGCGTAGTAAATTTCACCCAGCCCAGTCGTGACCGGACCCATATCCGCCTTGACCCCGGGCGGCAACGTCTCCTTGGCCCCCTCGAGACGCTGGGCCACCAGATTGCGGATCCAATACAAATCCGTCCCGTCCTCGAAAACCAGCACCACCTGCGACAATCCGAACTGCGAAATCGAACGGGTCTCGCGGATGCGCGGAAGGCCGGTCAACGCCAATTCGATCGGGAACGTAATCTGCCGTTCCACTTCCTGGGCGCCCAGGCTCGGGGCGGTCGTGTTCACCTGAACCTGAACATTGGTGACATCCGGCACCGCGTCGATCGGCAGTTGGAACGCACTCCAGGTCCCTGCGCCCATCAGCAGCAACGCCAACAAAATCACCACCGCGCGACGGCGCAGCGAAAATCGAACAATCGCGTCGATCATCGTCCTACTCCTCGGCGAGCTCGGACTTCAGCAGTTGCGACTTCACCAGGAACGCGTTGCGGGAAACGTACTTCTCACCCGCCCGCAGGCCAGCGATGACCTGGGTCTTCCCGTCGCTCGATTCCCCGATTTCCACATCGCGTGGAACAAACTCCCGGGACGTTTCGCCCGGAACGAACACCACGGTGCGCCCGTCGAGACGCTGGATGGCACCCGACGCAACCACGATGGTCCGGACCCCGGACCGGGAGACCGTCGCCGTGACCGGCAGACCGGGACGCAGGCGTTGGGACGGGTTCGAAATCCGAACACGAACCGCAACCGCCCGGGTCCTGGGATCCGCCGCCTCTCCAATACGTTCCACAACACCCGGCACATCGCCGCCTGGCACCCGCACGGTCACCTTCGCCCCCAAGGCGACCCGCGACAGATCCGACGGAAACACCGACAATTGTGCGAACAAGACCGACGAGTCCACGATGGTCAGGATAGGATCGCCCGCAGCCACCGTCTGGCCCAATGTCGCGGTGCGCGTCACCACATTGCCGGAGAACGGTGCGGGCACGGGGATGGAGTGGTTGTCGCCGGGCTTGCCTCCCAGCAACTGGACATCGTCGAGAGCCCCTTCCGCCTCGACACGGGCCAGCGCCACCGCCGCCTCGGCCTCGGCAACCTCCTTCGATTCCGCGAAGCCGCCTTGGAAGACTTTGTTTCCACGTTCCAACGCCTGCTTGGCTAGGTCCCATTGCTTGACTGCGGTCGCCAACGCCTTACTGGCATTGTCCTGACGCGCCTCCGCACTGGCGACCGCAGCACGACGCTCGTCACGGCGGGCACGCGCCGCGCGAATGTCCGCCTGCGCACGCGCCTTCTCGGCCGCCGCAGCCGAACGCGCGGCGCCTGCTGTCTCGTGATCCTGCTGCGACACCACCTGCGCCGCCAGCAACCGCTCGCTGCGCTGCCATTGGCGCTCGGCGAGTTCAAGACGACTGGACGCCACCCGGAACGTCGCCTCGGCCTGCTCGAGCATGGTTTCCTCGGCAAGCAGGCGACTCTTGGCCTCGGCCAACGCCGCCTCCGCGACACGGACCTCCGCGGACGCGGCATCGTGCCGGGACGCTGCGTCGGTTTCCGACTTGCGCGCCTCTTCCAGCCCCGGACGGCCGTACGCTCCCAGACGCGCTAGCTTGCTGCGACGCGCCAAATCCTTTTCGGCCGCGGCCAGTTTCTTCAACGCCAACGCGTACGCCAGTTGGGCGTCGTGCAAATGTTCGCTCTCCACCACCGCCACGACATCCCCGGCTTTCACCCGGTCCCCGACATTCGGGGCGAGCAGGACAACCTTCCCCTCCGTACGCGGCGTCACAATCGCGGTCGCAGACGGATCCGCCTCCAAGAAACCAGTCAGTTCCAACGAGAGATCCGTGGACTGCGCGGCAGCCTCCTCCAACACAATTCCCGCCAGCGCCAGGCCCTCGGGATCGAACGACGCCGCCCCCAAGGAGGTTGCCTCGACAGGCTTGGACGACTCCGACGGAGCATTCCCGGCCGGCGAACACCCGAGGCCCAACGCCGACAGACCGATCAAAACCAACGCCCCGACACCCGGTCCCAAGCGCCATCCGACACCTAAACGCGTTGGCCACGTGCCGGGATATCCCGTCACCGCACCGCCAAACCGATATGTTTTCACAACTGGACCCCTTTATCCGACACGGTCCCCACCCCAACGGTCCGATCCCATGCGATTCGGGCCAACGCCGCTTCCGCACGCGCCTCCACGGCCTCCGCACGGGTCTCGCGACGCGCCTTGCGCGCCTCCAGCACAGCCGGCAACGCCAGGGCTCCCTCGTCGAAACCCTTCTGCACCGACTCCATCAACCGATCCGCCTCCCGCAATGCAGTTCCGAACGATTCCCAAACCGCCAGAGCCGCCTCGAGACGCGCATGCGCAGCGACCACCTGCGCGGAAACATCACGACGCACCGCCGATACACGGTCCTCGGCCGCCGCGACCAACGCCCGCTCGGACGCCAGACGGGACCGCTGCCCGCCCCAGTCGATCAACGGAACCCGGATTGCCACCGAAAACCCCATGTCGTTCGCCCGCGGCTGACGCGTGAAGAGCTGCTGGGCACGCCACTGCGGCGCAATATCCAACCGGCTCTCCGCACGCACGACATCCAGGCCCGACCGCGCCAAACGCTGGTCACCCTCCGCCAATCGAACGTCCACCCGCGCGAGAATCGCCAACCGCAATGCCTGGGTCAGATCCGGCGGTTTCGCGACGGGGGACGGTTCGGGCATCGGGGGCAAGGCGCCATCGAACGGCTGGCCGAGCAGGCTGGCCAGACGCACCTGAGCCGCCTTGACCCGTCCCGTCGCCAACGCCAGACGCTGGGACGCCCGCACCTTCTCCAAACCGGAGCGCGCCGTGTCCACACCCGGCCGGCTGCCCAGGTCCACTTGGGTACGCACCAGACGGTCCATCGCGTCCGCCGCCGCCAAATCGTCCTGGGCCAAATCCCGCAGCGAACGTTCCCGCCACAGCTCCACCATCGCGGAACGCACCGCCACGACCACGTCACGGACCGCGCTTTCCCAACGCAACTGCGCCAACTGGACAGTCGCCTCGGCACCGCGAACCCGGGCCGAACGCGCCCCGTTGATCTCAAGCGGTTGTGTGAACAGGAATTCCTCGGTCGTTCCGTTGATCGGCCCCAACGCCGGACTGGCAAGGACACTCGGATTGGTGAGCGCACGGGCTCCGCGACGCCCCGCCTGCGCCGCGTCACGCTCCTTGCGAGCCGCCGCGACATGCGGATCAATACGGATCGCCGCCTCCACCGCCTGCTCGACACTCCATGCCGCCTGCGGAACGGACACCCAGAAAACCATGGACTCCCCCTGCCCCCCGTTCATCTCCCCGGTGGCGAAACCGGACCGAACGAATCCGGAAACGAACCCGGCAAACACGCACGCTCCCGAGATGGTTCGGTCCCAATGTATCGCCGGGACCGGGAAATCAACGGAGAAATCGGGGAATTCCAACGGTATTCGCGCGTCAATTCGCGCACGACGATCCGGATTGCACGCCCCATTGAAAATGACTTTCAACGTTGGTCCGCAACAGACATTCAGCGCGCCCGATCGAGAACCCAACGGAAATCCGGACCATGAAAGCGCCTCGACGCTTTTCGTGCAGACTTAGAACCGACTATTCGACGCGCGCAGTCGCCCCGGCAACCGGTTCCGCACCGCTGCGGCCACCAAACAAATCCGCCAACGCGCGATCGATAGTCGGAAAACGGAACGCAAACCCGTTGGAAAGCGCCGCCGCCGGCACCACCCGCTCGCTCGACAGCAGCGCGTCCGCGAACTCGCCCACCAACTTGCGCAACGCCCACGACGGTACCGGCAGGATCGCAGGACGATGTATCGCGTGGCCCAGCGCCGCTGAAAATGCCCGATTGCGCACCGGCTCCGGCGCCACGGCATTCACCGGACCCGCGATTTCCGACCGATCGAGAGCAAACCGAACCAGATTCACCCAGTCCACCACATGGATCCACGGCATCCACGCCAAACCGGAGCCAAGCGGGCCGCCCAACCCAAGCAGCCACGGTGAAAACGGCACCTGGGGAGGACGCAGCAACGCCGGGAGCATTCCGCCCTCGCGTGCCAAAACCTGACCCGTACGCAGCAACACCACACGCCCCCCGGCCTCGGAGGCCTCTTCCGACGCCGCCTCCCAACGCGTTCCCAGCCGCGCCAGGAAATCGTCCCCCGGGCTGGCGGATTCCTCAAGGATTTCATCCCCGCGGTCGCCGTAAATCCCCACCGCCGATCCTTGGATCATCACCCGCGGGTGCGCCGACGCCAATTTCTCGGTCGGTTCAATCCGACTGCGGACCAATTCGTCTTTGTAGGCATCGTCCCAGCGCTTCCCCGCCACCGACGCCCCGCAAAGGTTCACCACCGCAGACGCGTCCGCAACCGCGCCACGCCACGCCGGTTCGTCCTCCCACCCCACAATCCGGAGACCTTGGTCGGAGCGGAGGCGCGCGGGGTGGCGGGCAATCCACACCACCGGGATCCCGTCCGCACGCAAGGATTGGGTGAGCGCAAGCCCGAGCAAGCCCGAGCCACCGGCGATCACGACGGGTTTCGACGGCACCGCTTGGGACGTCGCCAAGTGCGCGGGATCCGATCCGGAACGAACCGACAGCGCGTCGTCCGGCAACACCGATCCTGGGATGTCGCCGCCCGGCGTTTGCGCACCGGATGCCGGGTCCGGGTCGGAAACACTCACCGGCCGGACATCTCCGCCAGCTGGCGCTGATGCCCGTTGTCGTGGCCGAGCGCCATCACCGCGATCTCGCCCACCGTGCAGCCGCCAACCCCGTCCCGAAACCCGGTCCGTTCCCATTCCTCGGTGCTCAGCCCGTTCAGGAAATCCACCAACGCCCCGCGGTTCTCCACAAAACGTTCCACCCAATGGGCAACCGGGAAATCGCTGTAGCGCTGATCCCTCGCGCGATCGTCCGGGTCCTGGGACGGCAGAATGGGCTCGTCCTCGGTGATCATGCGCCGCACACGCTCCAACCAGACCGTATCCCAGTCGGCAAGGTGGGCCACCAGTTCGCGCAGCGTGAAGCGATCCGGGGCGGGGCGGTGATCAGCCACCGCATTGTCGACATCGGACACCAGCAGGCCCACCAACGACGGTGTGGCGGTCAAGC
>CAZYBA010000069.1:0-2583 GCA_964646105.1 uncultured Armatimonadia bacterium | reverse complement strand
CCGGCGATCAAATAGGTTCGCGCCAAAGGAGACATGGGGGGATTCTACCCGCGTCACGCCTCCGGCGAACCTTCGTTGCCACAGAGTTGCGGGGGGAATCATTGCGCCGTCCGCCCCATTCCGTCGCCGGGGGCTCAGCGTCGCTCGCGGTCCAGGTAACCCGGAATCCGCGGAATCCATTCCTCGAGCAACCGTTGCTGCTCCGGCCAGAACAGCTCCGGCACCGGACCGTCGATGGCATGCCAGTCGGTGGCGTACGGCACATGCGGGTCCGTCGGGTTGGTCTCTTCCTGATCGGTCGAAAACAGGAAGTAGTGGGTCGTGATCCAGCGGCGGCGATCGTAACTGAGCCGCGACAACGGCCCGATGCGCGCCAGGAAACGCAAGCGGCCGAGCCCCGCCTCTTCCTCGATCTCGCGCCGCGCTGCCTGTTCGATCGATTCCCCACGATCCACCCCGCCCTTGGGCAGGATGTATTCCTTGCCGGAACCCTCCCCACGCACCAATGCCACATAAATCCGGCCCGATTCGTCGCGCCGCACAATAATCCCGCCTGCGGAGAGCCGGGTTCGGACTCCCTCCGGGCGCACATACCAAGTCTCGTCAATCACAGGCACGGCGTCAATTCTACTCTGTTAAAGGACCGTTAGGAACCCGTGGTAGCGAGTCTTAGACGGATTGAACCGAACGGAGACCCCGTATCGCCACAGGCAATTGCACCCTGCCGGGCCGATCGGGCATCGAAAACGGGCAATCGCCCGGCAAACCGGTCCATTCACAACGGTTCACGACAATTTGGATTGAGCCCGAAAAAAAACCACTCGGGCCGATGACAACCGATGGCGGAGCGGTTACTGGGACCAAAATGCCGCCGCGGCGAACAGGATCACCGCCGGAAACCAAAGTGCCAGCAAGCCCATGCGGCGTGGAAACGAACGCGGCGACTTCCTCTCCGCATGACGTCGCACCGCGCCGGCAATCAGAAAGAACAACGCCAACCCGCCGTAACTGGCCCAAAAACCGAGCGGGTCGCCGGCAGCCTTGCGGGACACCCCCACCGCGAACGCGGGAACCACCAGCAACAATGCCGCGGTCCACAACACCTGCGCACGCACCACCACGCTCATGCGTCCAATGTACCGCCCGTCACCGGGCCGGGTCGGGACTGATCGTCCCCCCGCCCTGCGTCGGAGCGGCGCCGCCACTGCCACGGACCAATCGGGCAAACCGGAGGCGGAGCCGATCCGGCACGGGTTGGTTGCGGACAACGACGCAGGATTCGGGCCGGTATCGGGTCAATCCCATTCCATGCCTTCCCCGTATGCACCGTCCCACCGTGGTCTGGTGGTCGCCTCCCGCGGCGCCGCCGCGTCGTCCCAGCCCCTCGCCACCGCCGCCGGACTCGCGGTCCTCGAACGTGGAGGCTCGTTCGCCGACGCCGCAGTCGCCATGTCGGCGGTACTGTGCGTGGTCGAGCCCTGGAATTCCCACCTAGGCGGGGACGCGTTCCTGATTGTCCACGACGCCAAGACCCGCACCAACACGGCGTTCAACGGTTCCGGCGAGGCGCCCGCCCGCGCCACCCCCGAAGCGTTCCCGAACGGAATCCCGCTGCACGGCCCACGCGCCACCACCGTCCCCGGATTGGTCTCCACCTGGTTCGCATTCCACGAACGGCACGGCAGCCTGCCGATCGCCGAGCTCCTGCGCACCGCGATCGGGTACGCGCGGGACGGATTCCCGGCCGGGCCGCGCCTGTTGCTCAAGTTCAGCGGCGCCGCACCTTTGCTTTCCGACAACCCCAGCCTGACAGCCCTCGGAGCCGGCCCCGATGTCCGACTCGGACAGACCGTGGTCCAACCCGACCTCGGCTGGACCCTCGAGCAAATCGCCACACACGGACGGGACGCGTTCTACCGGGGCGAAATCATGCGCAGGATGGTCGATGCATCCGAAGGTTGGTACGTCGAGTCCGATTTCGCAAACCACCGCACCCGAATCGAGCCCCCCATCTCCACCCGTTACCGTCATCTCACGGTCCACGGCCAACCCCCACCGTCCCAAGGCATGATCCTGATCGAGGAACTCGCCATCGCAAACGGCTGGGATTTGCGTTCTTGGAGCGAAACCGACCGCATCCACGCGCTTGTCGAAGCCAAGAAGCGGGCGTTCGCCGACCGCAACGCGTATCTGTGCGACCCCGAATTCAACACGATTCCACTCGGAAAACTGCTCGCACCGTCGACCATCGCAGAGCGCCGGACCTCGATCGATCTCCAACGCGCCGCCGAGAACTGTCCCCCGGCCACCATCGACGAAGGCGCGGACACCACCTACTTCCTGGTGCGCGACAACAACGGCAACTCCGTTTCGTTCATCCAGTCGGTGTTCCACAACTTCGGGGCGGCGTGGATTGCCCAGGGCACCGGGGTGCTGTTCAACAACCGCGCCACCGGCTTCAGCACCGCGTCGGATTCCGTCAATCGAGTCGCCCCCGGCAAACGTCCCGCCCATACCCTCAACGCGTGGCTGGCAACCCACGACGACGGGTCGCTGGCGTTGGTGGGCGGCACTCCGGGCGGG
>CAZYBA010000068.1:3251-10983 GCA_964646105.1 uncultured Armatimonadia bacterium | reverse complement strand
CGAAGGTGATTCTTCCCCAAATAATATTGGATAAATTAGTTATTCTGGCTTTTAAAAATCCCCATTGGAATAAAAATTTTAATGGGGATTTTTTATTTTTTCAAATTGGTAATTTTTTTACTAAACATCCCTCGACTCTACAAAATCTTGAATTTGTAGATTAAGATTCAAATTTTAAATTAAACAACATATTTTTGGATAAAGAACTCGATTAAAAATTTTTATCCAAAAAAATGAAATTATAATTTGATTAATTTATCGAATATTTAAATCAAATTATAACGATTTTTATCAAACGACATAACGAGGAGGTCGAGCTTGTTGCAATTGAACAGGAGGAGAGCTTAAGCTTTCTCCTTCACGACCCTCCACCAAAGAGGGGCTTGGTCGATCTGCATTTATTGGATTATGATTAAACACCAAATCCGCACTAATCGCCCGACTCTCTTCTATCATCTGTCTTCTTGGACCAATTAGTCCATTTCTTTGCATATAACTCCAAGATTGCTGAAGAACCAAAGCTACCAATCCAACAGTAACAATAGGAATCATTGCGTTTTGATAAACCCGAAGAATGGCTTCTTGTCGCTCCATTTCGGAGGCATCCGCAGGTTCTCGTCGGTGGAGACCACCCGCTGGATCACCGAACTGGCGTCGGGATCGTGCGGGACCAAGCCGCGCGCCCCGCTGGTTCCGCCGGTCATGGCGGCCTTGAGTTGGGTGAGCCGGAGTCCCCCGGCCTTTTGGACATCGCCGTGGCAGGGCAGGCATTTCTCCCGCAGCAACGGCTGGATTTCCTTGGCGAAGTCGGGTCCCTTGGATTCGGGCGCTTTGATCTGCGGGGTCGATTGCGCGGGAAGCAACGTGACACCTGCCACCGCGAGGGATGCCAGTGACGCAAGAAAACCGCGAACCGGGCGTGAGTCGGCCATAAGTTTCCTATCATGGCACGAAGCGGCGATTTCCTGCTGAAAACGTCGGACTTTTCGTCGAACCGGTAACCGTACGGAGTGTCGCCCAACGGTTTCGCGAGTCCGGTGGCCGGGGGAGGGGATATCCCTCCCGGCGAGTCGTCGGCTATAGTGCCCCCATGGAAGCATTGTTGTTCCGAAGAAACTCCGCGCGCGCCCTCCAGCGTGCCGAAGCCCGCCAGATTCCGTGGGTCACCCGCGCGGTCGACGCGCCGGGGGTGGAGTTCCTGACCTTCGAGAGCAAGGCCGCCCAGGCGACCGTCAGTTTCCATGTCTTCAAGCCGGAGATCGTCGACAAGGAAACGGAGCGACGTTTTCCGGTGCTGTTCTGGCTGCACGGCACCAGCGGCGGACTGCCGGGGATTGCGCCGCTATCGCGTTTCCTCGGGGACGCGATGCGGGCTGGCAAGATTCCCCCGATGTGGGTGGTGTTCCCGAACGGTCGTTTCGCCAGCATGTGGTGCGACTCCAAGGACGGCAAGGTCCCGATGGAGACCGTCGTGGTCAAGGAATTGGTCCCGCTGATCGACCGGATGTACCGGACCACGGGCAAACGTGAGGGGCGGATGGTGGAGGGCTTCAGCATGGGCGGCTACGGGGCGGCCCGGCTGGGGCTCAAATACCCTGACGTCTTTGCGGCGGTGTCGATCCTGGCAGGCGGACCGCTGGATCTCGATCTGCAAGGGCCGCGCGCACGCGCCGATCCGGACGGCCGTGATGAAATCCTCGGAATGACGTTCGGCGGCGACATCGACTATTTCAAACGTCAGAGCCCCATCACCATCGCGTCCAAGCAGGCCCGGAAGGTTCGTGGAAAACTGGTCATCCGGCAGGCGGTGGGCACGCGGGATTTCACCGCGGACCAGAACCGCGCGTTCTCGGAACATCTCAAGAAACTGCGCATCGACCATACGTTCACCGAAGTGACCGGGGTTGGCCACGACACGCTGGCGTTGCTCAGCGGCCTCGGCGACGCCAATTTCGATTTCTACAAAAAGGTGTTTTCGGCGTTTGCGGAAGGGGCGAAGAGCCAGGCTGGTTGACGTTCGCCACCGGTTCGATCAAGCGGGAAACGAGGAAGACGATGGACGATCACAACGAAAACGATTCGCGGCCGGAGGCAACGGCAACGGGCGAGGATGCCCCGCCAAAGTTGACGTCCGATGCGGCTCCCGAGTCGACATTGACCAGTTCGTCAGCCGACGACCGGGTCGAGAACGAGTCGAATGAGGCTTCGGCCACGATTTCCGGGACAATCGCAGAAGAATCGTCCGGGAAGCCCGATTGCGCGAACGGACCCGAGGGCACCGTCGATGGAGAACCTGCCACGGAAGACTCCGAATCGGATACCACCCTGCGGAATGGAGGACCTGGTTGTTGGTCCCGCGGGCTGCTTCTGATCGGCAGTTTCTTTGTTGCGATGTTGGTGGCGGGGACGGTTTCCTCGGGCGGAGGAGCCGAATTCTTAGGTGCGACCGCAGCTTTGTTTTTCATCATTCCGATTATGTTCTTGGGATTTCCCGCGGGACTCCCGGTTTTTTTCGAGCGACTTTTCACGCCCGCGTCCCAGAATCAAGAAGGGAGCGAGGGCAACCTTCCGTTGGGATGCTTCATCTATACGGTGGTGGGCTTGACCGGACTCCTGGTCCGCGACCGACGCTGGTTCTGGTCGGTTTTTGTACTGTGGTTGCTCCTGCTCCTCGCCAACATTTCGGGTTGCCGACCCGTCTTTTTGAAAGCGGTGGAGGGGGCCTTCGGAGCGTCGCCACGCCCCGGCCCAAAGCGGTGAAACCACCATTTTGACAAGCCTGCCGATGGACTTGCATCGTTTGCGTCGGGATGGTTCGCAACGCGGGAAACAGCGGATAGTGCGTTCAAGCGGAAATGGAGTGGTTTGTTGTGGACGAGCGGGTGACATGGATTCTTCCTGAGTCCCAAAGGGCTTTTCGGCTTCCTCACAGACTGGCGGATAGAATTCAGTCGTTGCTTTAACCGATACCTTGGTGCTTTTGCCAGCGAGTCAGCCATGCAAAACGACGATACAAACGAACCGTCAAAATCGGAAACTCCGGCCGACGGAGCCGGACCGCCAAAGTCGACGGTCGACGGTGATGCTTCCGTCCATGGCTCGGTGGCGGGAACTCCCGGTTGTTGGTCCCGCGGGCTGCTTCTGATCGGCAGTTTCTTCCTGGCGTTCGTGAGCGCCGGGACCATCTTTTCCGGTGGGGGAATCGGGGATATCGCTGTGATCGTGTCCATGGTACTCCTGCTCCCAATGACGATCACCCTGTTTCCCAGCGGGCTGACATTGTTTTTCGAGCGTCTGTTCGCGCCGGATTCGCAGAACGTCATCCGTAGCGAAGGTAACCAGACGTTGGGGTGGTTGGTTTACCTACTGGTGGCGTTGGTGGGTGTTTTCGTCCGGGACCGACGGTGGTTCTGGTCGGTCTTTGGGTTGTGGACGCTGCTCCTGCTGGCCAATATTGCCGGTTGCCGGCACATCGTCATGAAAGAGATGGAGGACGGTTTTGGTGCATCACCGCCCAAGAACCGGAGTCGCTGACGCATCGTCCTTCATCCCCAACCGCCTTCTGTGCCGACCCTACTCCCCGAGGGCACGTACCGTGGTCAACGACTTCACGAGCGCATGGTCGGCGTAGGTCCAAACCACTTTTTTGGAACGGTTGACCTCGAACGCATGGACACCCCGTCCTTCCTGTCCTCGGACAAAGTTCCCGACCAGGATGTTGCCGTTGCGCAGCACTTGGATACTGGAAACCCAGGCAATGCCGAGTTCCGGGGCGTCGTTGGCACCGAATTCCCAGACCGTCCGGCCATTCCGGTCGACCTCCAGCACCCGGCGCTGGGTGCCGCACGAGATCAGCGTATTGCCGTTGCGCAACCGCTGGGCGTCCCCGGCGTTCTCCACCCCGGTCTTCTCCCACACCACCTTGCCGCTCGGGTCCACCTCCCGAACCGCTCCCTCGCCCTCATGGGCGGCGAGGGTGTTGCCGTTCGGCAACCGGTGAACGTTCCGGACCTGCAGGTGGTAGGGCTTCTCCGAAGTCGAAAGCGGGGTGGTGCGCACAACGTTCCCCTTGGGGTCGACCTCGACGGCCTGGCAGGGACCTTGCTCCGCCACCAATGTGTTGCCGTTGGGAAGGCGCTCACAGCCCAGCACCTGGGGGCAGGCGCTGACATGGTTCCAAAGCACCCGGTGGCTGCGGTCGATTTCCTGGACTCCGGTTGGCTTGCCTCCGTAGGCCAGCAGCACCCGGTCACCGGGAAGCGGCTGGAAAATGACGCAGATGCTCGGCGGCGTGTGCTCCCAGGCCTTGGTGCCGTCGGGACCGACTTCGAGAAGACGGTTGGCGGTGTTGCCATACTCGGCGAGCAGCAGTCGACGTCGTGGTGCGTGGCGTGGTGCCATGGTTGCCTCCCTCGGCCCGGTCGTCGTCGACGGGCCTCTCGACAGTTTGGGTGACCGCGTTGCGAACTCCTGCACGGGGTGGATACGCGGGCGCCGAGCGCTAGATGTCATCGTTATGTTCGAAAAATCGGAAAGTGGATGGACCTCCATCGTTTCGGAGTGGGAAGATTGTGCGTGCGATTCTAGGAGGCTGTTGTGCCGGGCTTCCGTCAGGATTCCGTTGTCACCGACGTTGCCAAGGTCCTACGGGAACCCTATTTCCGGCTCCAACTCCCCTCCAGCGCCGCCTTGCCGCCCACCACGGGAAGGACAATCCGGGTGGCGCCGAGGTCGATTCCCAGCTCGGTGCCGGGCTTGGGCCAGATTGTGAAATCCTTGTCGCTCGAAAAGATCATCAGCCCGATGCGCTTGCCCGCCGGGATGATTTGATCGTCCGGTTGCAGGTCGAATGTCAAGTCGACAAACTTGCCGGGCTTGAGCGGGGATCCGGGTTCCATGGCGCTGAAGTCGCCTCCGGCCTTCAGTGATGCGGCGTTCTGCGGGTCCGCCCAGCCTCGGGTGATCATGTTTGAAGTCCCGATCCTGCCGTCCCCGAACGGCAACTGCACCAGATAGACCGAAAGATTGGCTGCGGGCGCTGACGATTTGAGGCGCAGCGTGATCCGGGCGGTTCCCGAAAGGTGCAGGGGCGCGGTGAGCTCGGGGGTGGCGTAGAGGAGCCGGTGTGTGGACGCCGACGCGTTGGCGAGCGTTCGTGCGTCTAGCTCGACATTGTCCACCAAGGTTTCGACAGACCCGCGACTCGGGCGCTTGACCGCCCGCCCGCCGATTTCATTGCCGCCCTTGGTGGGGAAGAGGGTCACCGGGGATGCGTCGGGGTGCGGGTAGTCGGCGTAGGCGGTGGGGGCGGGCATGGGGAACCGCGGAGCGTTTTCCGGGCTTTCGCGGACGATGAACGCCTTGGGACCGTTTTCGACGCCGTTCTGGACTCCGTACAGGAAGCGGGTGAACCATTGGTTCATCAGCTCGAACGGCGGGTCGCCGCCGTGACCGCCTTGGTGGAAATACTGGACAAGGGGCACCTTGCCCCGCACGGCGTTGCTGATGCGCACGCTGTGCTCCGGCATGACATTCCAGTCGTTGAACGCATGGGCCATCAGGACTGCGCAGCGGATGCCGCCAGCGAACTTGAGTAGGTCGCGGTCGGCCCAGAACGCGTTGTAGTCACCGGTCAGGCGGTCCTGGTTCCTGGCGAAGAGGCCGTCCCGGTAAAGACGGTTGCTGGTCGGGCGGGTCTTTGGGTCGCCGCTGTGGATGAATTCGTAGAGGGAATCGATGTCCTCGCCGAGGTAGCCGCCGGGGTGTCGAACCAGTCCGTACGAGCGGTAGTAGTGGTAGTAGGACGTGTTGGGCGCCACCGGGATGATGGCTTCGAGGCCCTGGACTCCGGTGGACGCGGCGGCGACCGGGATGGTGCCGTTGTAGGACGTTCCCGTCATTCCGACCTTGCCGGTGCACCAGTCCGCCTTGACCTCGGTATTGCCGTCGACCGTGGTGTAGCCCTTGGCGCGGCCGTTGAGCCAGTCGATGACCGCCTTGGGGGCGAGGCGTTCGGGTGCACCGCCGACGGTCGGGCTGCCTTCGGAGAGTCCGGTGCCGGGGGCTTCCGAGTGGACCACGGCGAACCCGCGCGGCACCCATGCGTTCACAAGCGAATTGGAGATCGCGGTCCGGTTCGGGTTGAACGGCACATCGACGAACGCGTGCGGCGGCGGTGTCGCACCGAGCTCGTGGCGAACGTCCCAGTTCATGGAATCGCCTTGGGCAGTGCCGGCGAAGTACGGGCTGGACTCGTAGACCACCGGCACCTTGAGTCCTTCGGTCCGGGTTTGTTTCTGCCGGACGACATCGACATGGACCCGGTCGCGTTTGCCGTTCTGGTCGGAGTCGAATTCGGTTTCCACCCAGAGACGTTCGCGAATCCATTCGTTCCGGTCGTTGAACTCGGGAACAATCTGCGCTTGGCCGTTGGCGAAGATCGGGGCGGCCTTTGCGGACGGTCCTTGGGCCCAGGCAGGAGTCGGGAATATCTGGGGTGTGGCAGTGGCGACGATCAGGGAGAGGATCGATGCGTTGCGCAGCATCGTCCGGCCGGCGGATTTCATAACGTGAAGTGTACGGTATGGGGGGTGGATGTGTGGTGCAGAGCCGCGATGCTTACCGGGCGAACCGAGGCATTGGGCGTCCGGTGGAGATGTTCGAGGGACTGGTGTACGGCGGACCTGTCAGGTGAAACATTCCCACGACTGCTCCGCAGCATCTTCAAGGCCTATTCGGCAGTCGTGGAATGCATCCCAACATTGCTGGACCTCACGTCCTGCGCCTGCCAATCCCTTGCATGGGTTTTCGGAGTCAAGCGATGCGAATTGCAGCAAGCGCCGGCGTACTGCGGCGGGTGAACGGCGCAGGAGACCTGCAATTTCATTCAATTCCGGATGGTGGATGGGTACTGCCCCGGCGCGTCGGTAGAAGTCGAAGGTGACAATCAGTTCGTCCACAGACCATTGTTGCCCTGCACCCCGTGCTCGAATTGGTTTGGGGGGGCGTCGGACGCCGGCGGTTCGTTTCGCGAGTTTCTGGGCAAACTTTCGCATGACATGGATGTCATCCTCGTGGTAGACAACCAAGCCGGGATACTTTCCGTCGAAGCTGTCAAGGGAGACCCCGGACACTGCCGCGATCCGTTGGATCAAGGGAAGGCGTTTGGCAGGGCACCAGAAGGCGACCAGCGGATAGTTTTCGGCGTGTCCTTCGCTTCCGCAGCACGACGACACGGGCATTGCGCCGGCGCGGACCAGTGCGACCACGGTGCTGCCGATCAGGGGATCGAGGCAGATGAGGTCCGGGTCCTCGCTCTCGAACATCTCGTAAAACGCATCGCCGTCCTCATGCACTCCCGCCGCGATCGCACGTTCCTCGATATCCCAGATCAGATCCCAGTAAATTGGCTCGGCGAAATGACCCGGGTGGAAAAAGTCGTGGTTTTCGTGCAGACCATCTCCAACCCGGAAATGCCACTCGGGCGGCAGTCCGCAGTACTCGAGCAGGGGGTTCATGGGTATTCGAATTCCTTTCCGGCGAGGCGGGAGGTTCGCGCAGTGAACACCGGTGTGAATTCGAGCATTGCGTCTCGTCCGGATTCGGCGCGGGCGGCGCGCACGCCCGACCAGGCAGGGTCTGATCCGACTCGCTCGAAGTTCAATCGGATTCAATCACGGTGCGTGAGTTAAGGAAGTGTACCGCGAAGTGGCTTCGGGATGGGGGATTCATC
>CAZYBA010000068.1:0-3241 GCA_964646105.1 uncultured Armatimonadia bacterium | reverse complement strand
AAGTACAACTGGAGGCGGGCGTGAATGGCCCTACGTCTCCGTGTCGCTTCCGCCCTACCGCTCCACCCGGAACGTAAACAAATCCGCATCGTCGAGCTCGAAGCGCAACCGAACCGGCTCGCCGTTGATAGGAAGCCGCCAGGAGCCGCGACCCCAACGCACCACGTGCCCGTCGGAATCCCCCGTGATCGACCGGCAGTCCGGCAAATCAAATCCGGGAAACGCCTTCCCGTTGACGTTCAACACCGCCACGCGCAACGCACCCAACCGACCCACCCGGGCGTTCACCGTGAGCCGGCCGTTCCCGAGGAGCAACGGCGGCGTCGTGAACGATCCCCGCTTGCCGTCCGAGGTGAGCGACACCAAGCGGTCCGGACGGCCGATCGCGCGGCTGATGACGCGGCGGTTCGACGGATCGGCCAGTTGGGGCAGCTCCACCTCCGCGTGCCGCAACTTGGACCCGCTGAAATAAAACGACCAATCCCGACCGGTCGGCACACATCCGCCGTTGCCCATGTACAACGAACCCGAATCAAACCCGTCGTCCGTCCCGAGCCCGATGAACGCGGTCGCCCGATCCGGCCATGTCCATGTCACACCGTCCCGACTCACCGCCAGACGGATCTCCAACGTATCCTCGCGGTGGCGGAACACACTGGGAAACATCAGGTAAAGATCGTCCTGACCCGGGTAGCGCATGCAGGCCGGGTTGTACAGGTCCGCATCCGGCGGATCCTGCTCCGAACACTCCAAAACCTTGGCGAGCGGGGCAAACCCGGAAAACGTTCCCGCGGAGGAACGTCCGATGGCCCGCCCCCCACGCCCGGAAACCCGTCCGTAAATCACCAACTGCCCGGTACGCGGGTCGTGGAATCGCGAATACTGACTGTCGGCAAATACCCGGCAGATCGGCTCCGGGTGGCGGGTCCACGCGATACCGTCCGGGGACGACATCCCGGCTACGGTATAGGGACGTTCCCCGATCCCCTGAAACAGGCCCTGCGACACACAGCGGTAACGGGCTCCGGGCGGGGCGGAGGGATCGACAAAAACACAGCTGCCGTGCACCCGCGAACGATGGCCGCCAATCCCGATCTGACGGAACAGGATGTTGTTGTTGGTGCTTCCCCGGTACGACACCCGCCCGAGTTCCGGCTTGCGCCAACGCACACCGTCACGCGACTCCGCCAGGCAAAACGACGTGTCGTCGGGGGTCGGCCAGCCTTCGACGTCGTAGCACTCGTACCACATCCGGTACGACCGTCCGAACTTGAGCACACTGAACCAATTGAGGGTCGCGTTCTCCCACGGATGCTCCGACTCGAGCAAACGTTCCCCTGTCTTGCGCGGCGGATGGATGCGCAACCGCACCCCGTCCGCCTTATCCACAAAATGGTGGTCGACCAGAATGGCTGTCCGGTTGCCGAGGGCAATTGTCTCGAAGCGACCAAACACACCGCCCGGTGCTGCGTCAGCCATTGCTGGCATTCCCGGCCATTTGCCCCGGCGTGTCATGGCTCCGCACCATCGCATCCACGGCGATCCCGGCCCGGCCCGTGGGCTCCACGCGGATCAGCCCTTGCGAGCGGCGGCCGCCGCCGTGAATGCGTCCAACACCGTCTTGCGTTCCGATCCGGTCATCCGTGGTGCGGTCTTCGATAGGAATGTCCCGAATGCCGCGATCTCGTCGGCGGTCGACGGACATCCGATGTTTTGCTTGCCGGGCATCAACCGTGAGTCCGAAAGCTTGTCGCCTTTTGCAGTGAGCGCTGCGAAGAACGGAATCCCCTGGTCCGCCCCTCCCAGATCGTTCATCACCTTGACGCCGCCCGGGTTTTCCAATTGGTCCTGGGCACCGTCCTCGAGAACATCCAAGGTCACCACGACGTAATGCTTGCGGATCACCGCGGCCACCGCCGGCTGGTCCAGCACCTTCTCCATCTTGTGGCACCATCCGCACCACGACGCGGTGAAGCGGACAAAGACGCGTTTTCCTTGCTTTCCTGCCTCTGCACGGGCCTTGGCGATCAACTCGGACGCAGGGGCGGGCGCACTCTGGGACGACGGGCCTGCCGGTGCGGTGGAATTGGCGGGGGGCTGGGCGACTACCGGGGTTGCGTTGGCGACTCCGACCACCAGCGCGGCCACAACCAACGGAAGGGAAAATTGGGACATGACGTTTCCTCCTACCGGACATTACCGCAACTAGGACGACACCGACTCGAATCCCGGCGAACGTTCCCTGCTCCCGCGGCGGGAACGTGCCGATCTAAAGGGAAACACCGGAGACACAACCGCGCATGCAAGCCTTTCTCGCCGTCGCCTTCATTTCCGCCAACCTGCTATCCCCAACCCAGCCGCAAGCCGCACCCGGCCAAGGAGCGGGAACCGGCTTGGCGACCCCGCCATCCGGAGGACGTCCCTCCGCGTTCGCATCCGGGGGCAACAACTCCCGGGCGGTGGTCGACCCGCGCATTCTCCAGATCATGCGCGAGGGGCGAAAGACCATCCCGACGGTGTTCGACACGGCATCGGCGGCGAATGTGGTTGCAATCCTGCTTGAAGACAACAAACTGGACCCGGCGGACTTCGACTTCCTCGACGAACTCACCCAAAGCCGAATCCGGGCAATCTCCGTGGAATCGTCGGCCAATCCGTCGGAATCGGAACTGGTCGGGACCCAGTCGGGCAAGGTGGCCGCGATTTTCGAAGCACCGCTGCTCAAACGGACGTCCGACCTGATCGCCGCCGCGGTCTCCGGCGAAACCTGGTCCGAACTGGTGTCGCTTGCCCAATACTCACCCTCTTCGAATGTCCGCTTCCGCAAGCATATGACAGCCATCCTGAACACGGAGTGGGAGAAGAGCTCCGTTTCAAACGCCTACGGGCCTTTTGCCGATAAGGTCTCGGCTTGGTTCAAACTCAACGAGCAGCTTCCGAAGGAACGCCAGACACCGGGACGATGGCTGATGGTCGGTGCCGCCAAGCAACTGGACAACGCCCGCAACGATTCCATCCCCGACTTCCTCTACGACTGGTTGCGGCCCAAGAGTACCCCGTGAGACATCGGGGCTGGGAGCCCCGTGTCACTCCGCATGAAAAGAGCCCGGGCGCATCGTCGCGCCGGGCTCTTTGTCTTCCGGATTCCACGACGAAAGTGGCACGGGTGCGTATGGTCGCGGGAGGCGTGCGCAGCATGCCGTTCTGGATAAACCGGACCGGGGATGATCGATGTCGGGAG
>CAZYBA010000067.1:0-10988 GCA_964646105.1 uncultured Armatimonadia bacterium | reverse complement strand
GGGCGATATTCGCAACCGGCGGCGCCGACAAGATGGTTAAGATCTGGGACGCCGACCTGCGGCGGGTGGTGGTGAATTTCGACCAGGCCGCCGGCCCGGTCTGGGCCATTGCGCCGCTGCCGCAACCGGGGCGCTTCGCGGCCGCCGGCGGCGACGGTGTGGTGCGGCTTTACCAAGTGCTCGCCGACCGACCCGGGGCCGGTGACGACAACCCGACGGGGAACCCCACGGGGAAGGCGGACTCCGAGCTGGAAATCAAGGCGGTGGTACGACCCGGCGAACCCGCGCCACGCACCGGACGCCTGACCGCCAATCTGGCCGGTCACCAGGGCCCGGTGTACGCGGTGGCGGTGTCCCGCAACGGCAACTTCATCGCAAGCGCCGGTGCCGACCGCAAGGTGGTGGTCTGGAACGGCGGCGGGGGCCGGATTCGCGAACATTCCGAGGCGACATCCGACATTTGGAACCTCGCCATTTCCCCGAACAGCCGCTGGCTCGCGACCGCGTGCCGCGACGGACGGGTGCGAATATACGACCTCGCCGACGGAACCTATGTGCGGCAACTCCCCCCGCCCGCGAACGGAGCGAAGCCATGAAATGTTTCCTCAAGATCCTGACTGCCGGGGCCACCGCCCTGTTGGTGGCCGGCAGTGTGCGGGCGCAGTCGCTCCCGCGCATCGCCAGTGTCTTCCCGGCGGGGGCGTCGGTCGGCCAGACGGTCGAAGTGTCGATGCGCGGTTCCAATCTTTCCGCTGGCCGGCAGTTGTTGGTCTTGGGTGCGCCCGGAGTCAAGGCACAGTTGCTCACGGGCGGAACCGCCCCGGACGCATCCGCACGACCGGTTTTCCAAGCCCGCTGCACCACCTGCCACGAGGCCCGCTCCGCCGACAACCGCACCCTCGCCCCCGAGCAATGGGCCCAGGTGGTGGATCGGATGATCAACCTGCGTGGCGCGGACATTCCCAAGGTCGACCGCGACAAAATCGTCGACTGGCTTTCGGCGGTGGCGCGTGCCGGGGTGGTTTCGGCACGGATCACGGTGGCCGGGGACGCTGCCCCGGGAACGCGCGAAGTGCGGCTGGTTACCGAACGCGGTGTTTCGGCGGGTTTTTCGTTTGAAGTGGGAACCCTTCCCGAAGTGGCCGCATCGGGCGACAACGCCAAGGTGAGTCTGCCGGTGGTGCTCAACGGCACCCTCGGCCGCCCCGGTCAGCAGGACCGCATTCCCTTCGATGCCCGCAAAGGACAAAAGATCAATTTCAACCTCAAGGGCTACCGTCTCAACGAACTCTCCTGGTCCTACTTCAACCCCACCCTGTCCGTCGAGGATTCCAAGGGCAAGGTGCTGGGCAAGAGCCTGGGGCGCAAGGGCCTCGACCCGGTGCTGGAATGGACCGCGCCGGCCGACGGAACCTTCACATTGGTGGTGCGCGACCTGCTCTGGAAAGGCAATCCCGCGTCCGTCTACCGGCTTGTGGCCGGTGCGGTTCCCGTAGACAGCGTGCTGAGCCCGCTGGTGGCGCGGCCGGGGACCGTTGTCGACGCGCAGCTGACGGGCGAAAACGGCGCACGGATGCCGGTGAAGGTACGGACCCCGCGTGATGTTTCCGGTGTGGCCCGGGTCCCGACCCCGCTCGGCGATTCCCCCGTACTGGTGCGCGACCTTCCCGACGGCGGCGGGCCTGTGCCGGTGGTGGAACTGGCGCAGACAGTGACACTGCCCGCGGCGTTTTCCGGGCGGATTGCCGAACCGGGCAAGCAAACCGACAAATTTCGAATTCGGGCCCTCGCTCCGTGCGGGCTCGAGTTGTATGCCCACCGTCTCGGCTCGAGCCTGCGCCCGGTTGTCACCATCCGCAACACCAAGGGGGATGTCGTCAACACGCGGGAAATGCGCGACGACAACGATTTGGTGATCGGGGACGCGTTCCGGGAGGCCGGCGAGTTTGTGGTGGAGGTATCGGCGGCGGAAGGTTCCGGCGCGGGCGCCTACGCATGGGAGGCTACCGCGGGAAAAGTGGTCGACTTCACGTTGACCGCGACTCCCGACGGAGTCAATCTGGCCCCCGGTCAGCGCGGGGCCTTGGTGGTGCGCGCCACCCGCCGTGAAAACATCCCGGGGCCGATCCGTGTGGAAATTCCAGACGCGCCGCCTTGGTTGACTGTCGAGCCGGGAATCATCCCCCCCGACGACGACAAGACGGTCTTGCTGGTGACGGTCAACGACAAGGCGCCGGTGGGTGGGGCCACTTTGTCCATCCAGGGAACCACGGAAGTTCCGGATACCATCGACCCGCGGGTCAAGGTGCCGTTGGTGCGCCGTGCCCGACCGATCGAGTTGTACCGGGGCAACAACCTGAATGTCCGCCAGGTCGAACGCCTGTCCTCCTATGTGGGGGTGACTGCCGAAGTTCCACCGTTCGCCCTGGTGCTCGACAACCCGCAGCCGGTGGTGCTCAAGGCGGGTGAGGAGGTCGAAGTACGGGTGGCGGTCCACCGTGCGCCCGGCTTCGGCGGAGACATCCTGGTCCAGTTGATGGGACTCCCTCCCGGCGTGCGCGCCCAGCCGTTCCAAGTAGGTGTCGGTGGTGGTCAACGCGAGGCGGTCTTTAAATTGATCGGCGACCGCGGAGCCCGTTACCTGATCGAGCGGCCATCCACGGAACTGCCTCCCGCGCGATTTGTCTTTGTCGGCACGACCGGCGGCGCCGACTCCCTCGCCCCCTACCAATCGTCGCTCAGTGTCCCGATCTCAGGTCCGCGCAGCAAGGTGGATCTCGAGAAACGATAGCGGCGTACGCACGGGGCATCTCGCGACGAATCGCCGGTCCGGACAACAACGCAGAATCTTGAAGGCGGGAATCGGTGGATCCGTTCGAAACAAATCCCGTCCCGTTTTGAAACCAATCGGGAATCCGTCAAGCAGAGGAATCCTCCAATGCCAAGGTGGGTCCCGAACCGAAATCCCGACTCGCGAATTCAGTCCGGAAAACGGCGCGCGGCCGGGGTCCGGCTGTGCGGGACCGGATGGTTTCCCACTCGGAACCGGGACCGGTCGCCACGGCAGACCGCAACCCGGATTCGGGATCCATCGGATATGCTGAAAATCACCGTATGAACCTGAATGCTTCCGCCGACCACGGCGCCCTTTGGATCGACAATGCGGCCGCGCTGCGGCAGACCGTGGACGATTTGCGAACCCGTCTCGCCGACGATCCGCGTCTCGCCGTGGACACCGAGTTCATCCGGGAACGGACCTATGCGCCGGTGCTCGAGATTGTGCAGGTGGCGGTGGCCGACGGCACGGTGGTGCTCGTGGACGTCCCGGCGGTGGGTGGGATCGGTGCGCTCGCAGACCTCTTCGCCGACACGTCGGTGACCAAGATTGTCCACGCGGGTTCGCAGGACTTCGAGATTCTTTCGAGCTGTCTCGGGGGCGTTGTTCCGGAGCCGTTTTTCGACACCCAGGTCGCCGCGGCGTTCGTCGGGTACGGCCTGCAGACCGGCTACGGCGCACTAGTGCATTCAGCCCTCGGGGTCCGGCTCGACAAGGAAGAGGGCTTCGCCGACTGGTCGCGCCGCCCGCTCACCGCATCGATGCTGGCCTACGCCGCCAACGATGTCCGTTACTTGCATACGTTGCACGACCGTCTGGGGAAGCGACTCGGCAACCGGGGACGTTCCGAGTGGGCGTCCGAGCAGATGGCGCGGATTCTGCGCGGGGCTGCGGAAACGGTGCCGACCGACCAGTTGTGGACCAAGGTGGGTGGCAAGCATACGCTCGACAGTGCGGGCCTCGCGGTGTTGCGCGAGCTCGCGATCTGGCGTGACGAAGAAGCCCAACGACGGGATCGTCCCAGGCGCAGCATCCTCAAGGACGAGCCGTTGGTGGAGGTTGCGCGGCGCAAGCCCAAGTCGGTCAACGCGGTTTTGGAGCTGCGTTCCATGCCGCCGAACGCCGGGGAGCGGGTTGCGCGCGAGATGTTGGCGCGTGTGGAACGTGGATTGGCTGCCCCCAAGGAGACGTGGCCGAAGCTGGAGTCGGGGCCTTCGCTCGACGACGACGGAGCGGCGTTGTTGGAACTGCTTTCCGCAGTAGTCCGGGTGCGGGCGATGGCGGAGGACCTCCCTCCGTCCTTGCTTGCCTCTACCGACGACCTACGTCAGATCGCCATCCATCGCCGCGCCCCGAAATGGGATGCGCCGGTGTTCAACGGATGGCGTGGAGAGCTGCTTGGCGACGCGGTGAAGGCGGTGTTGGCAGGGAATCTGTCGGTGGCCTGGGACCCGGGAACCGACAAGCTGGTTTTGCGGGATCGGGAAACGTCCGAACCTGCAGGAAGCTGATCCCGGAGTCCCGGCAGAACCGATTTGCGCCCGGAACCGCGCCGCGTCGGTTGACGTTACCAACGATCGGAAACTGCGCCGCGCGGACGGGACGCATCAGGCTGAACGAGACACTCCCCCGGCAGACCCGGACTGCGTCACGCCGAACCAAAGCGTCGGTTGACGTTACCAACGATCGGAAACTGCGCCGCGCCAGCCACCCCCTTGATGGAACGGGAAAGCCGGCGGCGGTCAGTAGACTCCCCACGACTCGAGTTCGTCGTCGGAGATGCCGAAGTGGTGCGCGAGTTCGTGCCAGACGGTGTGGCGGATTTCGCGGACGAGTTCGAAGTCATCGGGAAAATCGCGGCGCAGCGGGATGCGGAATACGGTGACCACCGACGGTCCCATGCCGGAGAAATCGGGGGTGAGGCGTTGCGGGACAGTCCAGCCTTCGTACAGACCGTAGAGTCCGCCCGAGTCGCGCAGGCGCATGCGGTGACGTTGGCCCGGATTGGGCACCGCGTCAGTGACCACCTGCACGGTGTCGAGATAGGGTTGCAGGTGATCGGGAACCGCGCGGACGGCTTCCTCGACCACCGCCTCGAAGGCGTCGATAGTCATGGTCTCTGCCTCCCGCGGGTGACGACAGGGGCGGTCAGGGTGTGCCCCGCAGGTCGATGCAGTGCACCCGCGCCGGGGAATCGTCGTAGCCGGGCGTGTTTTGGTTAACATAGAGCAGCCCCCGGCTGAGGGCGGGCGGGCTCCAGGAGTTGTCGGCGGCGAACAGCTGGACACGCTCTCGTTCGCGGTAGCCGGCCGGAACAAGGTCGATCCAAGCGAGGTGGCCGAATTCGCCCAACACGAGGCTCCGCCCGTCGGCGACGGGCATCAGGCTGGCGCGGGCGGGCATGCGGCGCACGCTCTCGGAGCGTCCCCCGCCCACCCGGACATTCAGGTTCCATTCGGGCTCCTCGCGCCACTTCACCGTGCCGTTCTTGGCGTCCACGCAGAGCAGCGGGCAGTTGTAGGGGCCGTGGCCGTCCACCAGGTAGTAGTGGCCGTCCTGGAGGACCGGAGTCATGAAGTGGGAGCCGATGTCGCGGTTGGTCCAGACCGGTTTGAAGGTTCCGTCGTGGGCGATGTCGAGCAGTGCGGTGCCGGCGCCGTAGCATTCGGAGATCAGGACACGGTTGCCATCGACCCGCGGCGTGGCGGCGTTGACCGATTCGTAGCGGCGTGCGCGCCAGGGGAAGTTGCCGAGTAGTCTTCCGGTTTCGGAGTCGAGGGAAACGAGCCCCCCGGTGGGCGGGCGATCGTCACCGCCGAGGAAGAGCAACAGCATCGGACGTCCGTGGATGGTGGCGGGCACCGGGGACGCGTAGCCGGGACCGTAGGGGACATTGGTGGCCCAGCGGGTCTTGCCGGTGGCGGCGTCGAGGCAGAGGACTTTCCCCCCGTTGGGCGTATCGGCAGCCACCACGACTATGCCATTGTGGAGCAGCGGCGTTGCCCCCACGCCGAAGAAGCCGGTGCCTCCACGGAATTCGGCGCCGAGATCGCGGCGCCAAATGGTTTTGCCGGTGGCGGGATCCCACCCGGAGAGCGCGCCCGCGACACCGTAGGTGACCACGGTTTTGGCGTCGACCGCGGGCTGGCAACGCGGTCCGCCGTCGTAGCCGTAGCGGTCGGTGTAGGAGACCGGATGGGACTGGTTCCAGAGGATTTTCCCCGTGGTGGCGTCGGCGCAGGTGAGAGTTTCCTTGGCGCCAAGGCGGTGGAAGACAAAGGTGCGACCGGAGTGGACAGAGACCGGTGCGTAGCCTTCTCCCTTGGGCATTTCCCAGATCCGGCGCGGGCCGTTGGGTCCGAACGCCTTGGCGAGTGGGGATTCGCTGGATTCGCCGTTGTGTCGCGGACCGAGGAATGTGCCCCAGTCGTGGGTCTTGGCGGTCGGGGCGAGCGATCTCGGGGGAACAAGGGGCATAGGGTTGGGTTCGTGGCTTGCTTGGCAAAACCCTGCGGGATCGCGCGTCGACATCGCGCGCCGACGGTCTTGATTTCATGGCGAGATATCACGAAGCCGGGATTACCAGATTCGGGTGTTTTTGGTGCGTCTGGCACATTTCCTGCGTAGGATGGTTTTCATGATCGCCAGCAAGAAAATTTCGTTTGGTACCGATGGCTGGCGTGCCGTGATGGCGCGCGAGTTCACGTTCGACAATGTCGCGTTGGTCGCCCAGTCGATCGCAGACCATGTGAATGCGGCGGGCAAGGGCTCGCGCGGGATTGTGGTGGGTTACGACGCCCGGTTCTTGTCCGAACAGTTTGCCGCCTTGGTTGCGGATGTTCTGGGCGCGAACGGCATCCCTGTGATGATTCCGAACCGGGATACGCCGACCCCGGTGGTGGCGTACACGATCAAGGCCCGCGGCTTGGCGGGAGCGGTGATGCTCTCGGCGTCGCACAATCCGCCGGAGTACCACGGCATCAAGTTCATCCCCGACTACCTGCATCCGGCGCTGCCGGCGGACACCGACCCGATTGTGGCCCGTATCGCGCAGTTGCAAGGCGATCCGTCCCCGGTGCGCACCGGCGGTCCCAAGCCGGAGATCATCGACCCGCAACCGGACTACTTCGCCCATGTGCGCCAGCTGATCGACTTCGATGCGATCGGCAAGGCTGGTCTCACCATTTGTGTGGATCCCCTCTTCGCCGCCGGGCGCGGGTATCTCTCGACATTGCTCGAGGAGGCCGGATGCAATGTCTACACGCTGCACAACGAGCGCAATCCCCTCTTCGGCGGTTCGCTTCCGGAACCGAATGAGAAGAACCTCGAGGCATTGTCGGATCTGGTGCGCGACACCCGTGCCGACATCGGGTTGTCGATGGACGGCGATGCCGACCGCTTCGGGATGGTGGACGGCAACGGCGACTACATCACCAGCAACCAAGTGATCGCGCTGACTTTGTGGCACTGGGCGCAGAGCCGCGGCAAGGGACCGGTGGTGCGGACCGTGGCCACCAGCGGCCTGATAGACGCCCTCGCGGCGGATCTCGGGGTGGAGGTGATCGAGACTCCGGTCGGGTTCAAGTGGGTCGGCTCTGCGATGAAGGCCAACAACGCGGTGGTCGGCGGCGAGGAATCCGGCGGGCTGTCGGTGCGCGGGCATATTCCGGAAAAGGACGGCATCGTCGCCGACCTGGTTCTCACCGAGATGGTGGCGAAGACCGGACGTACTCCCAAGGACATCTTGGCGGAGATCGAGGGCAAGACCGGGAAATTCCTGGCCACCCGTATCGACCTGCGCCTCCCGGATGCGTCCAAGGCGGATCTGATGCGCCGTCTGCGCGACGAGCCCCCGGCAATGTTGGCCGGACAGAATGTGGTGTCGGTGAACCCGGCGGACGGCGTGAAGATGGTGCGCGAGGACCGGTCGTGGCTCCTGGTGCGGCCGTCGGGAACCGAACCGCTGGTGCGCTGCTACATCGAGGCCCGTTCGACCGACGGTGTGGAGGCGCTCAAGGCGGCGGTGCACACCCTGATCCCGGACGGAGTGACGGCGGGCCACTGATCCGGCATCGGGTCGGTTCGCAGAGACAAGAAAACCGGGCGGTGGTTACCGCCCGGTTTTTTTTGGTAAGGTTCACGCCGCCCCCGGGAACGTCCCGGGCCGTTTTCAGGTCGAAGAAGACCGTTGTCCTGTTCCCCGGTGCCCGATCGGGTAGGTTACCCCGCTGGCTGTCGCGGGGTCAGCGACGGCCGAGATCGAGAATGTCGACCCGCCGGAATTCCACTGGATGGCTCTCCGACTGCAACGAGATGGTGCCCCCGGTGAGACGTTTCGGCTGACCGGCCGCCAGCAGTTTCTTGGCGAACTCGTCGTTGGGATCGAGCTGGGGTTCGCGGTAGCGCAGCACCTCGCGTCCCTTGACCCGGTGTACGATTTCATTCGCGCCGTCGACTTCAATCTCGACACTCACCCATTGTTCACCGTGGTAGGTGTCCGATGTTGAATCGGTGCAGTGCCGTGTGACCAGTTCACGCCCGAAAACCACGTTCGTGCCGGGGGTGCAGAGATTCGCGGTGCTGCGTTTGCCGTCGCCCAGCCCGCCGAGGAACTGCACCTCGACAGAGCAGGGAAAATCTTGCTTGAGGTCCATGGTTTCGGGAGTTTGTCCGTGCAGCATGACCCCGCTGTTGCGCAACGCCCACCCGGGACCGTCCTGGCATTGCGAGCCGGTGAAGCGGTATTCGATCCGCAGAAAGTAGCGGGAGAACGGGGTCTTGTAAAACAGGTGTCCGAACCGGCCGTTGAACTTGCCGTATTTCTCGTACCCGACCTGAATCACTCCGTTGACGACCCGGAACGTATCCCCGAAGTTGTCGCCGACCTTGTGACCGACGATCTTGGGTGTCCATCCGTCCAGGTTGCGACCGTTGAAAAGCGGAATCCACTGCGCCATGGCATCCTCCGCGGGCAGTCTATCGTGAATGGGACGTTCCGGGATGTCGTGCGACAATGCCATCCCGGTTGAAAAAAGGCCGGGCCGTTTTCGACGACCCGGCGGGAGCGATCGAACAAACCCAAACGAGGCAGGATCAGCGGCTGAGGATCTTGGCTTGGTTGCCGAGGATGGCCTCTTGGTTGACGAGGAGTTGCTTGAGCAACGCCTGATTCTCGAGGATGACTTTTTGGTTGTCGAGGATGCCTCTTTGATTCTCAAGCAGGGCTTTCTGGTTATCCAGAATCGCTTCTTGGTTGGCCAGGATGTTGCGCTGATTTTCAGTGACAATGTCGGACATGAAGGTATTCCTTTCCGGGCGGACAGTCTGGTCGAACGCGAACGGAGAAGCGTTTCACCCCTTGCGTCGGAGAAAGTCCCGCCCGTAGGTTTCGCGGTAGACATGGATGGCTTCGTCCTCGGACGGGAGGCGCAGCCCATCGGTGAAACGGTTCATGAACGCGAACCGGCAGGTTTGTTGGAGCACCTCGAACGCGGCGCTACCGGGGAAATGGGCCGCGAGGGCGGTCCGGTCCGACTCGACCATGCCGGCCGGGTCCTTGGTGAGCTTGCGTGCGAAATCAACCGCCGCCTTTTCGTCGGGGTTGAGGACCGAATCGTCTTTCTGGAGAGCGACCAGCTTCTTGACATCCACGCCTTGGCGCCGCAGTCCGGACACTTGGTGCAGGACACAGTAGCGGCAACCGTTGATGGTGGAGACCGCGAGCGAAACTTGGAGCAGGGTGCTGCGCGGGACCAGAGCCGGGCGTGAATTGGCGGTCTGCCAGCGCCCCAGCCATGCGTCGTAGAGGTCCGGAACCCGGATCATGGCGCGGACTGAGTTGGGGATTCCGACTCCCAGGCTGGCGGATCCGGCGCCGCCCGGTCCCCAGCGCTCGAGAATGGGCGCGGCCATCTTGAGTTCGGTGTCGGACGACAGGCAGACCCGCGCCGACGCGTAGGGGTTTTCCGCGCGTTTGGGGAGTTTGGGTGCTGCGGTAGCCAGCCACGTTTCGCGCTGCACGCCGAGGCCGGCGGTCATGCGCAGGAAGTAGTTGAAGAAGCAGGTGGCCATGGTGAGCTCGACCACCTGGGCGTCGTTGAATCGCGACGCCACCTTCGCGAATGCGTCGTCGGTGACCCCGTAGATGTCGCGGGTGAGGTCCAGGCCGTAGCGAACCGCCATCGCGGTACGGTCGTCGGTGGCGGGTCCGGCCGCGGCCGCGAGTCGTTCCAGATGGGCCAGTGCGTAGCCGGTGCGCAGTTGGCGGGCGATCTGGATCCCCATGGCCAGCTTCAGGGACGGCGGCAGGGTTCCGCCGAAGAGGAACGTCCGGACCAGCTTTGCCAACGTGGCGGCGGCTTCGGGGTTTGCCGCGGCGACCGCACGGAGGTAATCGGGGACACGCCCGCCGGATTCGAGGGAATCCTCGTCCGCCACGGAGACCGTGGCGGCGAGGGGGAAGACAGCACTGCTGCGGGCCATGGCTTAGAACTCCGAGCGGTACTGGAGCGGGTTCTGGGCGTTGGCCGCGGTGTCGTCTTGCGCGAAATGGGTCGGCAGCCCGGGGTTGAGTTCGGGCGGGCAGCCGAACTGGGCGTAGCGCATGGAATCGCGGCGCTGCCACTTGGCATGACCGTCGCAGAAGAGCAGGTTTGCTCCGCCGGAATGCAGTTTGTCGTAGTAGGCATGGACAAAGCCGGTCCAGAGTCCGGTGCTGAGGAGTTGGCGCGGCTTTTCCTGGGCAACGCGGTTGAAGTTGCGGACTTCGTGCACGAAGATCGTGTCGGCCGGGGCCGGGATGGCGGCGATCGACTTGCTGGACGCGATGCCGTTGAGGAGGTAGTTGCCGTTGCCGGCGCCGGGTTGGTTGGATTCGCACGTGTTCGCGGCCGGGGTGCAGGTGCCGTCGGAGGAGCGCGGCTTGGTTTCCGGGCACCGCATCACCTGAAGATTCTTGACGTACGGCTGCAGGTCGCGTTTCCAGATGCGGTGGGTGCCGGCGTTGGCGGGATCGAACGGTTGCATCCAGCCGAGCGGTTCGGAGAGGCCGGCGCTGTGGGCGGTGGTGGAGTCGGGCCAGCGGGAGTCGGTCACACCGTTGCTGCCCAGGGTGGAGTTGCCCGGCAGCACTTCGTCGTAGTCTTGGGTGTAC
>CAZYBA010000066.1:0-11174 GCA_964646105.1 uncultured Armatimonadia bacterium | reverse complement strand
TTCTCGGTGCTACAGGGACTCGCTCCCTAAAATGCGTGCCGCAGTGGCGGGGATGCGCAATGCGAACGTGGACTTGCTGGTCCACCTTGGTGATCTGATCGACAACCCCGAAGTCTTCGATCCCGAGGTGGAGACCGGCTACCTCAAAACCATGGTCGAAACCATGGCCCCCGCTGCGAAGGAGCGTTACGCCTGCCTCGGCAACCACTGTGTCTCGGCGTTCAGCAAAGGGCATTTTCTGAAGGAATTCGGGCAACGGAAATCGTTCCATTCCATCGATCGGAACGGTATTCACCTGATCTTTCTCGACGCCTGTTTCCGTCCCGACAACACCGACTACGACGCCGGCAACTTCGACTGGAAGAAATCCCACGTGCCCGCGGCCCAGCGCGCTTGGTTGGCCAAGGATCTGGCGTCAAACCGCCTTCCAATCCTGGTCTTCTGCCACCAGCGCCTCGATGAGCCGTCCGATCTGCGCTACGCCGCGGAAGGTCGGCGCGAAGTGCGCGAACTGCTCGCCAAGCACAAGGTCAAGGGGGTTTTCCAGGGCCACAATCACCTCAACGATCTGCAAACCCACGGTGGGGTCCGTTACCTCACGCTGCAGGCGATGGTGGAGGGAAAGGCCTCGGAAACCAACGCCTGGTCGATTTTGGATGTCAATGCGAAAGGGGATTGGAAACTGAACGGGTTCGGAGCGCATACGCAGCACCGTGCCGCTTCCAAATCGCGGGGCTGAGCCAGCATTGCCACCCAGCCCGACGGTCCGGGTGGCAACGGATCGGCGGGCGGCGGTGCGCGACCGATCCGTTGATGGCGTGTTGCAGACGACGTGTCAATAGTGCACTGTCGTATCGAACAATGGGATCGATTGCGACAGATCGCCGAGACGTGTGGCTGGCGCGCTTTAGGACCCGGATTCGCCGGCATCGGCCGCATGGGCCCGCAGGTCGGCAAGATCCGCCCATTCCAGTGCGTGGATATGGGTGGCTTCGAGAACCACCCGGGGGGCGCAACCGGCCTCCAATGCCTGGGTCCAACGTTGTACACAAAGGCACCACCGATCGCCAGCACGCAACCCGGGGAAGTCGAACTCGGGACGCGGGGTGGAAAGATCGTTCCCGACCGATCGGCTGAATGTCAGAAAGCTTTCCGTCATCACCGCGCATACCAAATGCATCCCGTGGTCGTCCGGACCGGTGTTGCAACAACCGTCCCGGTAGAATCCGGTGAGCGGTCGGGTGGAGCAGGGAGACAAGTCCCCGCCGAGTACATTTTGGGCCATGCACACAACGACGGCCGCCGGGGTGGTTCGGTTCCCGAACAACCGGATTCAGGAGTGACGATTTGGGGGTAAACGACGACTTGCAAATGGTCTTGGATGCGTGGCTGACTCCGCCGCCGTCCGAGGGAGCCGATGTGACAGCCGCGGGGCGCCTTCCGGAGCCCGCGCGCTTCGAATTGAATCTTCCCGCGTGCCCGCTCGAGTCGTTTCCGCCGAACAATGCCCACCCGGCGTGGAACGCGGGGGGCAAGGCGGTTGGCTACCGCTGGGGGGACGGCCCCGCGGTGCTGCTGGTGCACGGTTGGGGGGGATCGGCCGCATCCTTCGCGCTCTGGATCGGCGCCTTGCTGAAAGCGGGTTTTTCCGTGGCGGCGATCGACGGACCCGCGCATGGCAACTCTCCGGGTGTCTTCGCATCGGCGCCGGCCATCGCCGGGGCGATCCGTGCCTTTGGAAAAGTGGCCGGACCTTTCCACAGCGTGGTTGCGCACTCGGTGGGAGCAATCGCGACGGCACTCGCCGCATCCGACGGGCAGTTGTTTGAGAAGGCTGTATTCCTTGCTCCTTGTTGCTCGGTTGGCCACTCGTTGACCGATGAGGCACGTCGGCAGGGATTGCCGTCCGATCGCGACCCTGCGCTATGGGACTTTTTCCTGAAAACATTCGGGGGGGACGGCTCCTTGGCGGAGGCGTCTCGCCAATGGCAACCAAAGCCGCCGCTGCGCGTCTTCCACGACCCCGACGACGACGCCACACCCTACGCCGAGTCCGAGGCGCTGTGTGCGGGCTGGGAACGCGCAACATTGGTGGACGCGCCGGGATCCGGTCACCACCGCATCCTTATGGCGCGCGGTGTATTGAGCGGCGCCTTGGCGTTCCTGCGTGTTGAAACGGAGTGATTTTCGATGAAAATAACCGCGATCGAGTCGCATGTCTGCCATGCTCGGATGCGCAACTGGATTTTTGTGAAGGTGGTGACCGACCAACCGGGGCTTTGGGGTTGGGGCGAGGCCACGCTGGAGTGGCATACCCATGCCGTGCTCGGCGCGATCGAGGATATCAAGCCACTCTTGGTCGGTGCTGATCCGCGGCGTATCGAGCACCTCTGGCAGACCATGCACCGCCAGCATTTCTGGCATGCGAACGGCATTGTGCGCGCAACTGCGCTGAGCGGAATCGACATCGCCCTCTGGGACATCGCCGGCAAGATCCACGGGGTTCCCTGCCACGAACTCTGGGGTGGTCGCGTGCGCGATCATGTCCGGCTTTACTGTCATCTCGGCGGCGGCCGGATGGAGGATTTCTATGAGACCGATCCCTCCGATCCGTCTCGATTCGCCGAACTGGCGTCCGCCGCGGTCTCCGAGGGATTCACCGCCATGAAATCAATGGCCGTGCCGTGGACCGGCCCACTCGAGGGGCTGCGTCCCATCCGTTACGCCGAGCGCTGTGTCGAGAAAATGCGCGCGGCGGTGGGCGACGCCATCGATTTGATGGTCGATTGCCACGCGCGTCCCAGTCCGCGTATGGGAGAGCGTTTCGCCCGGGCATTGGAACCGTTCGGCTTGTTTTGGTTGGAGGAACCGTGCTGGCCGGAGTGCCTCGACGACATGGCGTCGATGCAGAGGTCGGTAGGCACGCCAATCGCCACGGGCGAGCGATTGATTGGTCTGTCGGCATTCCGCGACTTGGGCTCGGCACGGGCGGCCAGCGTTTGGCAACCGGATATCACCCATTGCGGTGGCCTGAGCGAGGCACGACGCATAGCGGCGCTCGCCGAGAGCCACCGGGTGGCCTTGGCTCCGCACAATCCGCAGGGGCCGGTCAGCACCGCCGCCAGCATCGAGTTCGGCTTCGCCACACCGTCCTACATCATCTGCGAAACCGTCCACAACGATGTCCCTTGGCGTCAGGAGATTGTCCAGGAGGGGTTCACGGTGCAAACGGTCCCGGTCGCGGGAAAGGTGGTGTTGCCGTCGTCGAAGCCCGGACTTGGCATCGAACTGGACGAAGCGGCGATCGCGCGTCACCCATTCCAGCCCGAGGCGGAGCAACGGGTTTATTACGCCGACGGATCGGTGGGGGACTGGTAGTCGACGGAATCGTTCCGTGGAACGCGGAACCGGTTTAAGAGCCAGTGCCAGGATGCGGGGACTGACTGGCGTGAATTGCCCTCGTCTCGCTCCCCTACAACCGATAGTGCCCCAATATCCGCGACACCGCCGCGAGGGCGGCGGTTTCGGTACGCAGGATGCGCGGACCCAGATGGGCGATTCGGGCGCCGGATTCCGCCCATTCCTCGACCTCGCCATCGTCAAAGCCGCCTTCCGGACCAACCAGCAACGTGAACCTGTCCGGGACTTCGACGGGAAGCACGTTGGCAAGGGGACTGGCACCGGACTCGTGTAGGACAATCGTCATGCCGGCAACGGTCGGATTCGCACGTTCGAGCCACTCCACAGACGGCATCCGGGTTCGCTTGCTCTGCTCGGCAGCACCCTGGACAATCCGGCGCCACCGTTCCAGCCGTTGCTCCGACTTGGATGCCTCCCAGCGCGCCACACTGCGCCGACTTTGGAAAACAGCGAACTCGCTCACACCCATCTCCGTACCGTGCTGCAATACGTCTTCGAGACGCTCGGATTGTTTGGGCAACGATTGGACAATCCGGATTCGCAGCGGCAACTCGTTATCCCAATCGAGCTTTCGTTCCCAGTGGAATCGGATGGAACGTTTTCCCGAGCGCTCGACCCGCCCCTCGCCAACCAATCCCTCGCCGTTGAATATCCGCACGGTCTCGCCATCCCGCAGGCGCAGGACCGTCCCCACATGCTGGGCCGTGTCGTCCGGCAATTCGAGTGTCTCGGGAGACGCGGAGGAGAACGGGACGTACAAATAGGGAATCGACGACATTCAGTTTCCGGCCGGAACCAGTTTCATCAGCAAAACCTCGGTGGCCAGCGCCGCGTTGGCGTTGCGCGCGAGATGATGCCGGAACTCGAAACAAGTCTCCACACACCGCACCAACTCGTCGGCCGAGTACCGTGCCGCCGCCGCAATCGCGCGCTCGGGTGGACCGGGATTGAGCAACGGAACTTCCGGCCCGCGCACCGCGATCCGCAACAGGTCGGTAAACCAAGACGCCAGGACATCGACCGAGCGCCCGACGTCTCCCCGGGTCGGAGCATCGTCGGAATCGCTATCCGTTTTCGATTTCTTGGCACCCCCGGCGCGCAATTCCTCTGCTAGACGCAATGCGGCGACTGCCGGCGAACGGGAGAGGCGATCCGCGATATCCAGGATACGTTCCCGGTCCGCAAGCGGTGCGCCGTCGACGGCGGCCCGCAACGCGCGTCCCGGCGATCCATCCGCCCAACGCGCCAGCAACAACGCCGTTTCCGGATCCACCGATTTCCGCTCGGTCAGGATAGTGGCGATTGTGCGTGTCGGGACGGCCGTGAACGGGATGGTGCGGCAGCGGGACAAAATGGTCGGAAGGACCGCGTCGCGCGACGGAGCACAGAGAATGAACCGGACATAGGGCGGCGGTTCCTCCAACGCCTTGAGGAGCGAGTTCGCCGATTCGTCGTTCAAGGTCTCCGCACGCTCAAAAATGTAATGGCGCATCGACGACGACACCGGCGCAAAAGGCAAGGTTTCCAAGGCGCCGTCGGGATGCCCCTGTCGGGTCCACAACTGCCAGATCTTGGTGGTTTCACCGTCCGGCGCGATCCGAACGACATCCGGGTGCTCGTTCTCGGCAATCCGACGGCACTCCACGCAACTTCCGCAGGAATCGCCAACCGGGGCTGATTTGCAGGCGATCGCGGCCGCCAACGCCGATGCGGTCGAGGCCTTTCCGACACCTGTCGGTCCGAGAAACAACAGCGACTGGGGGACATCGTTCTGCGCGAGCGCCCGCCCCAGCCATGCCACCGCCGTTTCCTGTCCGACTATTTCGCGAAATGTCATTTCAGTTTTCCCGGCCCAACTCCAGCACGGTCGCCAACGCCACGCGGGCCATCGCCGCCACATAGGCAATATCGACCTTGTCCCACGTGTCGGTGTGCCGATGGTAATGCGGGTAGTTCTTTCCCGCCTCGTAAAGGCCGGTGATCGGAATACCGTGACGTTCGAACGACAGATAGTCCGAGCCTTCCGCAGGGGCCACCCTGGTCGGGATTCCGCCGATTTCCTCGGCGAGTCTTCGGATCCGGTTCACCAAGCGCTCCGACTCAGCGTTGTTTGCCGGATTTCCGGTGGAGTCCCGATCGATATGGAGCGCACGGTCGGGAGGGGGAAATCCGATCTGATCCAAATTGAGTACGAACCGGACCCCGGAACGGTTGGCGGGTTGGTCGGCGTGCCAACGTGAGCCGAGCAGCCCTTGTTCCTCACCACTGAACAAAACAATGCGGACACGATCGCGGCGGGGCTCAGCGTGACGCGCCAGAATTCGGGCACATTCGAGAAGGACCGCCACGCCCGATGCGTTGTCGTCGGCACCGGGCGCGGGCGCCTCCGGATTGTCAATGTCCTGTTGACGGGAGTCGAAATGGGCGCAGAGCACTGTCGTGGACTTCACATTGCCGGATCGGAGTTCTCCGATGACATTGAATGCCGCCCGGGATTGCTTCGGGGAATCCCCCGGTTTCGGGCCTGTCCACTGTTCCGACCGAGTGTTCCAACCCAGCTCGGTCAATCTTCCCGAGAGCCAGCGGACCTGGTCGGGATGGTGCTTGGTGAACGTGTGCCGGGTGGGCCAGCGCGTGGACAGCGTGCGGATGTCCTGCCGCAGGCGCTCTTCGGAGATCTGCCGGAGCAAGGCAAGATCACGGGCTCTTCCGGCCGTCCGAGGCATCAGAACTGTTCGAAGCGTTCGACATCCATGACGAACGCGATGGCACCGCCCACCTCAACCTCGACCGGCGAGGGAATGAACGTACCGACCGGGCCTGCGTCCGGCGGAAGTACGTTCACATACTGCTTACGTGTCTTGCTGCCGTCGGCGATCAGGGCCAGGCATCGATTGGTTTCCGCGTCCGGGCATCCGATCAGCAGGGTGATGTTGCCCTCGCGCAGGAATCCGCCGGTCGACCCGATCTTGGTGAACTTGAATCCGTTGCGCAGAAGGTTCTCGGTGATCTTCCCCCGATCGCGATCGTGGACCACGGCGATGATCAGTTTCATAGTGGTTGCCTCCGTTGGAACGTCCCGCCGCCGGAGCCTGCGGGTCCTTCCGCGGGGGTTTCGGCGCCGATCCCTTGCTTTCCTGTGATTTTCCGCGCGACCGATCTCTTCCTCGGGTCGGGCTGGGTGCCGGGAAGAATCCGGCGATTTCATGACGGGTCAGTTCGCGCCAGGCACCCGGGGGCAGATCCCCCAGCTCCACCGGCCCAACCCGTGTGCGGATGAGGCGCAGGACCCGATGCCCGACCGTGTCCATCATGCGCCGGATTTGACGGTTGCGTCCCTCGTGGAGCACCATTTCGAGAACTGTCGGACGTCGTGAGACAACCTTGACGGTCGCGGGCGCGGTGGGACGTTCGCCGTCGGAAATCACCAGTCCATTGGCGAGCCGTCGGAGCGTCGAATCCTCCGGAAGGCCCCAGACCGTAACACGGTAAGTCTTGCCGGTGCTGTTGCTCGGGTGCGTGACCTGCTGGATGAAATCGCCGTCGTTGCTCAGGATTACCAAGCCTTCCGAGTCGGCGTCGAGACGTCCCGCCGGCACCAGACGGGCGCCGGGGATTTCCACCAGATCGACCACCTTGTGCTCGGCATACTTGTCGGCGACCGTGCAGACATAGCCGACCGGCTTGTGGACCGCAATGTAAAAACGTTCGGATGTCGAAGGAAGCGCACGGCCGTCCACCGTGATCCGGACAGTATCCGGATCCACCTTCGTGCCTGGTTCGGTAACGGTGACTCCGTCAACGGCCACCCGGCCCGCGGCGATCATTTCCTCGGCGCTCCGACGAGACGCCACTCCAGCGGTGGCGAGAACCTTTTGCAAACGCACGCCGCCGTTGTCGCCGACCATGGCGCCATCGTATCAGAAGCCCGGCACAGATGCCCCCGAAAATGCCCATCCACGCGCCGTTTGCCGACGCGTTCGCGACCGGGGACGCCGGGATGTCCCGGGAAGCACACAGCGGAATTCGCAGACGCTCCCGGGCTCCGGATGTCACCACCAACTCGGCGACGACATCGCCCTTGCGGACAGGGGCTTGGACCGTTTTCGAGACGATCCTGGTGCGGACCGATGGAAACGCCGCGAGCGCGTCGTAGGGGAGGCGCAGATTTTGCATCGTCTGGACCCCCACCTGGGGCGACTTCCCACTGGCAACCGCAACCGTACCGACCGACTCGCCTTCCGAGAGCAGTTTTCTGGACGGAAACCGCCGAAAGCCCCACTCGATCAGCGGGATGGTTTCCTGACAGGCGGACGCCTTGGCGCCGAGGATGACCGCGATCAAACGTCGCCCGCCACGCGTCGCCGATCCGACAAAGCAGTGCCCGGCCGGACGCGTGTAGCCTGTCTTGACACCGTCCGCCCCCGGAACCTTGTCGTAAAACAGACGCTTGGATTTCGCGACCACCCTACGGTCGTCTGAGATCGATCGTCGTATCGTGACCGCGGGATCCTTGACAGCATCGGCGAAGCGGGGATTGCGCAACGCCGCCCGCGCCAGAATCGCCAGATCCCGGGCGGTGCTGTAGTGCTGCGGATCGTGCAGGCCATGGGGATTGACGAAATGCGAGCGCGAGGCACCGAGTTCGCGGGCCCGGTCGTTCATGCGCTTGGCGAACGCTGCCACGGACCCGTCGACATGCTGCGCGATCACCACCCCGGCGTCGTTCGCCGACCGCAAGAGAAACCCTTTCAAAAGATCGTCCGCAGGAAAGGATTCGCCGTGCTTGATGTTCAGCGAACTCTCGCCGACATTGCCAATCTTCGGGTCGTTGCAGACCACGGTGGCATCCGCCGGAACCAACTCCGCCAGCAACAATGCGGTGAGAATCTTTGTGGTGGACGCCGGGTATCGCTTGGTGTCCGGGTTCCTGCTCCAGAGCACCTCGCCGGTGGCATCGTCCATCAGGAGGGCCGAACTGGCGGAAAGGACTGGTTCGCGCGCGAGGTTCCTCGGGTCGTAGAACGCAGGGGAGCGGCCGGAAAGGACCCGTGAAACCCGGTCCCGACCGCGTTGCGCCTCAACAGGCGCGAGGCCCAGGCACGAGAGCACCAAGACGATCCAGACGAAGAATCGCATCATGCCTGAAGACCCGCCGCTCCCACCGCATCGCGCATCGCTGCCGCATCCGATTCCGCGTCGGCGTCCTCCGGCAAAGGCGGCAACGCATCCAAATCAGGCAATCCGAAATAATGCAGGAAAGCCGGCGTGGTTCCATACAGGATCGGACGTCCGGGACTGGCCTTGCGTCCGGCCTCCGCGATCAATTCCCGCTCAACCAAGGTCCGCAAGACACCGTCGCAAGCAACGCCGCGGATCGCCTCGATTTCCGATTGGGTGACCGGCTGGCGGTAGGCCACGATGGTGACGGTTTCCAGTGCGGGTTTGCTGAGTCTGTTTGCCCGCGGTGACAACATGCGTCCCACAACTCCCGAACATTGCGGACGCGTCGACAATTGCCAGCCACCGGCGATCTCCACCACTTGCAGACCCGATCCTGTGCTGTCAAGCCGAGTCCCCAACGCGCGCAAGCCGTCGGTGATGTCGCCGCTTTCCAACTCCAGCGCACGTGCCAACTCGCGCATCGAGACGGGCTCGCCGGCGGCGAAAAGGACCGCCTCCACCAACGCGGCAACGTCAGCCATGGTTGTCTCCGGAATCCTGCTCGTCCGCCTCGGGTTCGTCGGGCTCCGCAGAATCAGTCGCAAATACGAGAATCTCCCCGCAAAACACGTCCTGCAAGACCTGGATCGAACCCAGACGGAGCAGTTCCAGCAGGGCAAGGAACAAGAGAATCAGGTCGAGACGCTCGAACGGGGGCGGGGGAAACAGGTCCTGCAAACGGACTCCCGCTGGTCCGGACTGTTTGGCATGCCCGAGCAGCAAGCGCATGGTCATGCGGAGGGTAACCTTTTGGCGCCGCACACTGGTGATTTGACGTTCGCCCGCACCCACATCCGCGAGCAGGCGTTGCAATGCCATCAGAAGCGCATCCGCGGACATTTCCCCGAATCGCGGCGGTGACCGGTACTCGGGCAGCATCGGACTGGCTTCCCGGAAGAAAATCCGGGTCCGCTCTCCCTCGCAATCCTGGAGGACATCCGAGATTCCTTGGTAACGGGCGTACTCGAGGAGGCGGCGTGCCAGCTCGGCCCGTGGATCTTCACCCTCTTCGGAACTGTCTTCGACGGCATCCTTCGGCGGGCGCGGTAGCAACAAGCGGCTCTTGATCTCGAGCAACGTCGCCGCCATCACCAGAAACTCCCCGGCGATACGAAGGTCCAGTTCCTCCATTGCGCGCAGGTATGCCAGATATTGGCGGCACAGCTCAACGATCGGGAGGTCGAAAATGTCCATTTTTCCCGAGCGAACCAGATGGAGCAGCAGGTCGAGCGGCCCTTGGAAGACCGGCAACTCCACCGGAGGTAGGTCGCCGCGGGCCGGTTGGTTCGGCGAGGCGACGGCAACGGACATGGGCAGATTCTACCGCGAGACCGGACTGCGGAACCGGCAAGCTAGCGGGCGTGCAACCGGCGATTCGGAAGCAATTTGCGCACGATGTCGGAGACCGGCTCCACACGATGCATGGTTCCCAGTCCCATACCGGCAAACAGCCCCGCACGGTCGTCGTCGGGGAGGGTCTGCAGGCGCCGGCGGGGCGCGCACGGCCACGGACCAACCAGCCTGGTATCGAGCAGCAATCGCTCGGAGTCCGCGGCGCAAAGCCGCGCCTTGTCGCGACTATTGGCCCGACTTTCCTCCGAAAGCAGGAAACGGGTCCCGAGCACGGCCGCATCCGCGCCGCTCGCGATCACCCACTCGACATCGTCGCGCGTGGAAAGCCCGCCGCCTGCCAGCAGGAGCGGGTCGGCTCCGAAGTCGCTGCGAACCTGGTGAAGAAAGGTCTCCAGCGGCACCGACGAACGGACGGGGCCACCGGCCTCGACGCCCTGCAGAAGCAACGCGTTCGCGCCCCGACCGATCGCCTCCGATGCCTGCGCCATCGAACCGACCTGAACCACGGCCCGACCGCCCCGTTTCTGAATTCGCGGTACGAGGCGCTCCGAGTTCCACCAAAACGTTTGAAAGACCCGAAATCCGGCGTCGAAGGCCTCGTCAAGCACTTCTTCGCGCTCCCAGTCGCCGGTGAATGCGATGATCGATCGATTGCCGACCGCTTGTTCGAGACGACGGAACCACCGTCGTGCTTGGTTCGGACGCCAACCGGCGACCGAGAGCGTGGGGAGGGCGCCGGCCCGGTCCACCGCCCGCAACAATTGAATCCCCGCACAGTCGCCGAGCACCGCCTGCACAATCGGGACCCGCAGCGGGATACCCAAGGCATCCCGCAACCGGCATGTGGCAATGCGCAACCGGTCGTCCTGCAACGGCGCGTTCTCGTTCATGAAAGCAATATCCAAGCCATTCCCAGCGGAGGCAGTTCGATGTCCACCCGCACACATCCGTCGGCACCGGCCTTGACCATCCGGGCGCGATTCCCACCAACCTGAACGTTGGCGGCGTTGGTCAATCCCGTGTACTGCAACGGCAACGCAATTGTTTCACGCCGGGGCGACTGCGACGGATTCCAAACGCAGGCCAGGCCCTTGGAAGGCAGGGCAGGATTCGCGTGCAAGATACCGTCCACCGACCTTCCATCCGCACGACGCAGGTGGATGACATCGGATTCCAGC
>CAZYBA010000065.1:0-11235 GCA_964646105.1 uncultured Armatimonadia bacterium | reverse complement strand
GCCTCAGTTACAATCGTGTCGACAACCGCGCGTTGACCGGCGCCGCCGGAACGCGTCAGGAAAACGCGGCCTTGAAACTCGGTGGCGGCAAAGGTCAGCCGCTGCTTCAGTTCAACCGGGCCGACAACTTCATCACCGACGCCAAGGGGGTTGTTACCGGTTCCGCGACCGACAGCGGCACCTTGGCCAGCAAGTTCGGCGCATTGGATCTGGCGTACAAGACAAACAAGGCCGAAACCGCAGTGGCCGGCAAGCCCCGTACGTTCGCCGAACAAAACATCCTCTCGGCCAACCTGCCCGGCAACAAACGCGGGATTCCGGCGCTCGGTTTCAATCGCACCGAAACCGAAAACCGGGACAGCGTCGGTGCGTTCAACAACACAGTCACCGAAGTCGGGACGCTCGGCACCAACCTGGGTCGTTCGAGCATCCAACTGCGCAACACGTCCACCGACACCCTTCTGGCCGGCAACAAGCAGACGTCCTCCGACGAGCGACGCGCCAGCCTTGCCGTGCCCGGTACCGGGAAATCGTTTCGACCGGCCATCAATTTCACGCGGATCGACGGCACCTCGGTCGACGCCGGGGGGGTGCGCAGCGACACGGGTACCGACCAAGCGGACCTGACCGGCAAATTCGGCATTGCCGACGTTGTCGCCAAGATCAACCGATCCGAAACAGAGTCCGGCAGCAACCGCACCGCGCTTGCCGAACAGCAGAACATCGGCCTGAAGGTCGCCCCTGCCAAGGCTCCCGCCCTCGCGTTCCAGCGCACCGGCGATGTCAAGATCGACGCCACGGGGCTGCGCCTCGGCGGAACGACCGACCGTCTCGAATACGGAGGCAAAGTCCAGGGGTTCGATTTCCAGTTTGTCAATATCGCCAGTGACAACGCCACGAAGGATCGTGTGCGCACGGTCGCCGACCAAAACACCCTGAGCCTGCGCACCGGCGGGGCCAAGGGCCAACCTGCGATCGCGTTTGTCCGCACCGCCGACGAGCGCAGTGTCAACGGGGGGCTGGGCTACGGTGCAACGGCCAACCGGTTCCAGTTGGATCAGAAGTTAGGCACGGTCCAAGTGGGTTTGTCGGTCCTCGACAACGATGTGACCGCACCCGACCAACGTCGCGCATCCGGAACCAGCGGCAACCTGCGCCTGACCACGGTCCCCAAGGGTGCCATGCCGGGCATCGACTACACGCGGGAAGCCGGCGGGATCATCGATGCCAACGCCCGGCGAACCGATGTCCAAACCGATCAGGTGGGTATCCAGAACAAATTCGGTGCCACCGGGCTCAAGGCAGTCGCGAAGCAGTCATTCACCGAAGTGGAGAACCCGCTCGACAGCACTCTGGGACGCGAGGCAGCGTTCACGATCGACCGCAGCAGCAAGCGCTCCTCGACCGCGATCACGGTCAGCAACGCGTTGATTCAGAACGGACGGCAGACCGATGCCAAGCAGGGCCTGCTGGTTTCGTTCAAGCCGATGCCCAACCTGACCCTCGGCCTCGACCAAAAGGAGCAGATGATCACTCCGGCGGGCACCAGCGATCTCTCCCGGGTCATCACGTCCCAAACCACGTCGGCGGAACTCCAGCCGGTTCCGGGGGCGCGCCTGTTCGGCGCCCGCACCAGCGCAGCCGACGGTGCTGTGCGTTCCGGAATCCACGACCTCGGCGCCAAGCTAGGCACCGACAAGACCCTCCTCAAGCTCGAGGGTTCCCTGCGCGATCGGTACCACTCGACACAGAACGGTGTGGCGGACGCCGACACGGCCAACGCATCGTTCCAGGTGCGTCCGCTCGGGTTCCTGACAGTCACCGGCAACTATTCGCTCAACCCTGAGGATCCCAAGAAGCCCGGTTCAGTCACCCCCACGGAGCGGCGCGAATACGGGGTCAAGGCCAAGTTGGGAATGTTCGAGCTCGGCGGTACCTACGCGGCCAATGAATTGCTGCCCGGCACCGCGGCGGATGTGATCGCCAAGGCCGGCGGTGCCCCGGAATTCGGCGAGATGGGTCTTTCCCTCGGCATGCGCTTCGGCGCCAACAGCCAACTGACCGGCGGTTACAAGGACACGTTCTTCAGCGGCGGTCCCGCCGTCAAAGGCCTGGCCACCTACACGTTGGGCTTCGTCCATAACATGGGTTCGCGCTTCAACTTCTCCCTCAACGGCACCATTGTCAACAACCGCGCCATTGTCGATCCGTCCGCACGAACCGACTACAAGGCGGAAGCCAAGCTCGGGCTGAAGTTCTAGTTCCGGTCTGAATCGATTTGGACCGCGAAACAGCCCGGTGGCTTTGCTCCCCGGAAGGAGCCGCGCATATCGCGCAGGCGCTCCAAACACCGGGTGATTCCCTGCAACGAGCCTTGGTGCTGCGGCGACGTTGGAAAGGGATTCCAGCGGAACAGGTTTCCGGTGCAATCGCGATTGCGGAAGGACGAGAACGCGCGACCCGGCGCGGTTTCCTAAAAGCGGAACACTGGATGGCGACTCCGGACGCGCTGGCCCAAGCCACCTCCCCCGGAGTTGCGGCATTCCACGCAAGCCGGATTCCCGCCAGCATGCCGGTCGTCGACCCGAGCTGCGGCATCGGTACCGATCTGGTCGCGTTCGCCAACGCCGGACACCGTGTCACCGCATGGGAAACAGACCCTGCCCGGGCCATGTTCGCACGGGAGAATGGGAAACGCCTTGCTTCCGGATCGCACGTCGAGGTCTACGAAGGAACGGCACCCGACACCCTGCCCGATGACGCATGTATCTTCTACGATCCGGCACGTCGGGATGCCCGCGGACGTGCGTCCACGGATTCCGAGCGTTGGTCCCCGCCATTGGCGGTTTGGGAGCGGGCCCGCCTGTCCAGCCCCGGCGGGTTGGCGAAGTTCTCTCCAGGGATGCCGAACGATTGGCTGTGTGCCCAAGGCGACAGTGTTGTTTACGTCTCCGAAAACCGTGAGTGCAAGGAAGCCTGTGTCCTGTTCGGCGTGTGCGCACAAGGACTTCCGCGGGCCGCTGCCCTCTTGCTGCCCGAGGGAATCGTTTGCCAGCAAGGACACACTCCGGACCTGGCCCGTCAACCCGGTCGTTGGTTGCTTGATCCGGATCCGGCGTTGGTCCGGGCAGGGGCACTCGACATCCTGGAGGACCGTATTGACGCGAAGTTGCTGTCCCCAACGGATAGTTACCTCACGTCCGAGACGGAGTTGAGTCAGGGCGACAGTCGTCTGGCCACCTGTTGGCGGATCCGTGACGTGCTGCCGCTTGCGCGCAAGGCCTTGGCACGGCACCTGCGCGATCAGGGTGTCGGGCGTGTGGTGCTCAAGAAACATCGGGTTGCCGGAGACGAAGCCCAGTGGGTTCGTGATCTCAACCTCAAGGGACCGGGGGTCGCAACGTTGGTGTTGGTGGCGAATCCATCGGGAGATCAGGCGATTCTGTGTGACCCGGCTCCCGTTGCTCCGGTACACTGACCTGTGCCGTTGCATGAATATGTCTGCGCCGATTGTGGCGGTCGACCGTTCACCGTCCTGGTTGGCATGGTCGCGCAATCCGTCCCCGCCGCATGCCCCCGTTGCCAAGGATCCAACCTGAGTCGCAAGGTCTCCCGATTCGCTCGGGTGCGCAACGCCGATTCGGCGCTGGACGATCTGGCGGATTCGGCCGATACGCTGGACGAGAACGATCCGCGCGCCGTTCGTCGATTCCTGAAGGATATGGCTTCGGAGATGGACGACGACGATATCACGGCAGACGACTTGGAAGCGTTGGTGGATCCCGCCAATCAGGAACCGGCGGCGCAGGAAACCGTGGAGGAAGCACAGTGAATCGTACCTTCGGCATCGCGGTGGTGGGTTTGGATCATTGGTATACGGCGTTCGGTGTGTGCGAGATCGCCACCAAGTCCTCGTTGGTGCGGTTGGCAGCCATCGCCGACACGCGCACCGGTCGTGGCGAATGGGCATCCAAGGAATATCCCGACGTTGCGTTCGAGACGAATCCCGAGTTGGTTTTCGCGCGTGAGGACGTCGATCTGGTGGCGATTTGCGCACCGACCAGCGAGGCTCCCGCCTTGGCGCTCGCGGCATTGGCGGCGGGCAAGCATGTCGTGGCGGTCAAACCGAGTGCGCCCGATGTGGCGACATTGGAGACGATCGTGGACGCGGCCCGGACCGCCGGGCGTTTCTTCGGGTCTTTCGAGGGAATGCAACGTCTCCATCCGAAGGCGATGTTGCTGCGGCAATTGATCGCTGCAGGTGCGATCGGCACGGTCCTCAGTGTGCATCAGGTCGGGCATGGTGGATTGCCGTCGCCGTGGCCGGGAATGCCTTCCGGCGCGCCTTCGTGGTGGCTCGACCCCAGTTGCATCTCCACTGGCGCTTGGTTGGACCATGCCATTTACGCCATCGATTTGGTCCGTTATGTTCTGGGCGGGGAAATCGATACCGTGGCGGGTCAGATTGGCAACCGGTATCATCCGTCCCTTCCGCTTGAGGACTACGGCATTGCGCTGATGCGACTCGGCGCCCCGTCCGGTCCGGTCAGTTTGTTGATCGAGGACACGTGGGCCGCCGCGCCCGGCGGCGGCGCGCACTGGTTCCGTATGATCGGAACGCATGGTTGGATCCACTCGGACGGGGACGCGTGGGTGGTGGTTCGGGATGGGACCGAGACAAGGCACCCGATCGACGAATCTCCGTTTTTCCCCCTCGATCCCTTGGCCACGGCGCTCCAGTCAGGCTCCCCCCTTCCGTTCGGGGTTGAAGACGCTGTGGCAAACTTGAGTGCCTGCTTGCGGTTTTACGCCGACGCCCGGCGCGACAAAGTCTAATCCCGGCGCAGTTCAGCGGCGGGTATGTCCCAAAGTGGCACTATTCAGCCGTTCCGGTCTGGGGTTTCGTCCCCGACGGCTTCAGACCGGTCCGTTCCATGCCGATCGGCCGTGTTCCAGCGGAATCCGGTAGTGGATGTCCCACGTGGTGCGGATGGCATGTTCCTCGGAGTCGCATTCGGCGGGGTCGCAGAGTTGCTGGTTTCGGACTTCCTGAACGAATCGCAGTGCGGCTCTCCATGCGCATCGTTCGTAACGGGCCATGATCGGCGTCCGTGTGGCAAGTCCCGCCCACACGGAGACGGTTTTTTCAAAGTGGTGTTGCCGGAATCGATGATGATGTTCGTGAACCAATGTCTCCGCGAGTCCGAGCAACGGGGGTTCGAACGGTTCGGGACCGAGAATCAGGAAGCCGAGAACGCTGACCTGCGCACGGTCGGACAAGTCGGGATCGTATCGAACGTTACCCGCCGCGAACCAGCCCTCCAGATCGTCGGCGACCGCGGAGTAGCCGACCGTACGCCGGATCAGGTCGATGGCATCGCGGCACCGGCTCACCTGAGGTTCGTGAATCGGGGCCGATTTTGGCGTCATTCCTTGGAGTATTTCCGGTCGCGTAGGATGTCTGGCTGGTTTTTGACTAGTCGGGACCGGACGAGGCGAATTGCTCGGACTTTGTGGGATCAGCGGGCAACCGGTGGCGGGGCCGGTGCGGACGCCGGCGCGGGTGCAGGACCGGGTCCGGCCCCGGGATTTGCCTTGACGGCGGGAAGCGGCCGGAACTTGGAGTAGATGACTCCCGCCATTGCGGCGAGGATGATGGTGCTGAAGAAGACAATCAGGACCGTTTCCACCTTGTGCAGGCGGGCTCTTTCATCGGGCGGCAGGTCGTAGGGCATGGTGTTGTTCAGGGTGCGGTTTGGGCGTGGCGCACCTTGGCCCACGCGTTGTCTTTATCGTCGGCGAGGGCCTTGGAGTACCAGGAGTGTGCCCCGGCCTTGTCCTTGGATTCTTCGGCAAGTCTCCCCAGACATGCGTACACCGATGCTCGGTCGGGTCCGGCCGGGAGAGCCTTGGCGGCAAGTTCGAAATACCGGCGGGCTCCTTTGGCGTCGGCGGTTTCGGCGGCATGGGTGCCGAGGGCGAGTGCGGCGGTGCCTTCCTTGGCATTGAGTTCGAGTGCGGCTTCGAAATCTTCCATCGCCCTTTTGTCGTCGCGCAGGGCTTGGTAGCGGATCGTGCCCGATTCGGCCTTGGCGGCGGCGCGTTGCGCACCGGGAAGTCGCGAACCGGCCGCTTGGTCGAACGCATCGAGTGCCTTTTCGGGTTGACCGGCCCCCATCCGCGCATAACCGAGGTAGAGCCACGCAAGTCCGTCCGCAGGATCGATCCGGACCGCGGTCTCGAGGACATTGATCGCGGCCTTGTATCCGCCCGTCGAGTAGTAGGCTATACCGAGTTGACGTTGGGCGGCCGGGTTGTCCGGAGCGTTCGACGCAGCGGTTTCGGCTTTGTCGATATCGCCGGAGCCACTGGGGGCGGGTCGTCGTTGCGAGATGTTCGGGAATGCGTATCCGGCGGACGCGGATTCAGCCTTCGGCGGTGCAACCCCGGGCGCGCTCCCATCGCGCACACCGCAGCCGATCCCCGCCAAGGCGAGGGCGACGACAAGTCCCGAATACAGGTGACGATTGGTCGGCATGGGCACCTATTTTACCGTTCCCGGCGTCCGGTTCGGACGTTGCGCAGTGTTGTCGAATCGGTGGGATTCGGTAGGAACGGCCAGGACCGCGACGCAGAGCGTCATTCCGGCCACGAGGACCCATGCACACCGGTGGCCGGGCCATCCGATCACACTGCGGGCGACAAGGTAGGCCCCGTAGACCCACCAGAGCAACAGGGCGCTGGCGGTCTTGGGATCCAGCAGCCAGCCGGGGGCCATGCCGCCGGACGCGGCCCGGACGATTCCGGAGAGGATTCCCAATGTCAGCATCGGGAAGCCGAGTGCCACCAGCGCGGAACCGGCCCGTTCCAGTGTTCCCAGAGGCGGAAGGCGCTTGCGCCAGACCAAGCCATGCTTGCTGCGCAGTATCTGACGTTCGATCAGGTAGAGCACCGCCGTGGAGAAGGCCAATGCGAAGGCTGCGAAGGCTCCTAGTATCGCAACGATGTGCAACGACACTGCGCGTTCGTTCAGCAACGGTGCGGTTCCCGTTCCGCTGGCGACATCGCCGCGGACCCCGGCCAGCAGAAGCAGCAGAAAGGACACGCCCAGTGCGAACGCCCCGGAGGCAGTCAGCCGCCAGACGACATCGACAATCAGGAAGGCCAGTACGATCATCCAAGCAAGGAGGGACAATGCCTCGCCGGTGGTGGCGAACGGTGCGCGGTGGAGTTCGACGCATCGCAGTCCGATGGCCCCCATGTGGGTGACCCCACCGACCACGGCAGCGATCCGTCCGGCGACAATCCAACCACTGACCCGGCCAGGTCGACCTTCGGATCCCGACGCCGGAACCCCGCGCAGATGCCCGGCGGCAATCAGGACCGCCGCCGCCAGATACAAGGCCAATGTGATCGCCAAGGCGATTCCGGCGCTCACGATTTGGTGTTTCCGGACGATTCTCCGAGTCCGAGCAATTCGCGGGCGGTGTCGAGACGATTGGCGTCGCGCGCTTGCGCGTATTCGCGAATTCGGACCGTGGGGTCGTGGGCGATACGGTTCAGCACCGAACCGGCGAACGCCTCGATCGCCGCCCACTCTTCCTCCGAGACACCGGGAAGGCGCCGTCGCAATCGAGCCAATTCGTCGTCCACAATTTCACGATGCTTGTTGCGGAACTCGGTGACCATCGGGGTGGCAATTGCCGCCGACAGGACCTTTCCAAGAAATTGTTCCGCCTCGCGCTCCACGAGCAAGGAAGCTGCCCGCGCCCGCAAGCCCCGTTCACTCGATTCCACGTCGACAACCCTCTGCAGATCGTCGAGGTCGTAGAGGAAAACGCCGTCGATGCGTCCGCAGGCGGGTTCGATATCGCGAGGCAATGCGATATCTATCAGGAAAAGATCCCGTCCCCGCCGCTGGCGCATCACCGGCGCGAGCCGTTCCGCCGTGAGGATGCAGTGGGGAGCCGCGGTCGACGCGATGACAATATCGGCGATCGCGAGATGTCGATCCAGTTCCTCGAACGGGACGGCCCTTCCGCCGAGGGTTTCAGCCAAACGCACGGCGCGGTCGCGGGTACGATTGGCAACCAATACAGTGTTCGCTCCGGACGCTGTGAGGTGCCGGGCCGTGGTTTCCGACATCTTGCCCGCCCCAAGGAGCAGTATCGAACGTCCGGACAGGTCTCCGAAGATACTCCCCGCCAAGTCGGCGGCGGCTCCGCCGACCGAGAACACCCCTCGGGAGACGTCCATCTCGCTGCGCGCGCGCTTGGCAACCCGCAGCGCCTCATGAAACAGCGCGTCGAGCCGCGGCCCGGTGGTGCCATTCGCCGCGGCCAGCGCGTAGGAATCGCGCACCTGTCGGACGATATCGGTTTCCCCGAGGACCATGCTCTCGAGTCCGGCAGTCACTCGGAAGAGGTGGGTCGCCGCCGCTCCGCACCGGTGTTCGACAAAGTAGGCATTGTCGATCGATGTCGCATGCCCGGCATGAATTCCCCGCAGAAGGTCACGAACCTGCTCCCCGGTCGCATCGGTTCCCGCCACGTACACTTCCGTGCGGTTGCAAGTCGACAAGAGAACCACCTCCGCGGGTGCCAGTTCGCGGGCGAGGCACTGGAGCACCTCGGCCTGCTGCCCCGGCGCCGTGAAGGCAATCTGTTCCCGAACGTCAACCGGCGCGGTTTGATGGGAGAGTCCGGTCATCAGGTACGGCAAGGAAGCACTCCCCTCGCCGCGCTATCGACCATCGTTTCCACCTGCTCGGCAGCACGGTGCAATTGACCACCCGCCACGAACGTTCGGATCGAATCCGATGCAACCAGTTCGCCGAGACAGAAACGCCGCGCGTCTTCATCCGCAACCCGGTCCTGCACTTGCGAACGCGCGCGGTCCATCAGGCACGCCCATTCCGCAATCCACGGTTCGAGGCATTGGTCGATGCGCTCCCGAACCATCTTGGCGACACCCGGCCCGGCCCCGCAGATTCCCACGGCGACCGGACCGCGATGGAGTGTGGTCATGACGGAGAAATCGCCAGAATCGCCCTCGGTGCCGGGGGCCGCCGCGTTGACCAAGACGTTTCGTTCCCGCGCCGCCCGGATGACCGCGTCGTTGACGGACGGCGAATCGGTGGCGACAACCGCCAGGAAGGCGCCGTCGAGGTGCTCGGGTGCAAACCGTGCAGCGGTGGCCGCAACACCCGGCGGCAAGTCCACCGCCTTCGGATCCACCACCTCGACAAGGGCACCGGCGTCGGCCAGCGACCGTGCACGGCGTCGGCCTACCGCACCACCACCCACCACGACGCAACGTTTTCCGCGCAGATCGAGCGCGACGGGAAAAGCGACATGGTCCATGGCGCACCAATTATACCGTCGGGACGTTCCAGATCGGATGCGTCGGTTGGTGCGCACAACCAACGGTGGCATCGAGAACCACTGAGCCGCCGCCTTGCCGAGGCGGACCGAATCCATCTCGGCGATCCATTTCGCGTACCCTGCTTCGAACTCGCCCATCCCCAGTCCGATGGCGGACGCGGTCCGCCTTGCGCGCCAGACGGGGTGGTCGGCCGATGTCCGGCGCCTGCCCAGCAGCAACCCTTTTGCGCGATCCAGTTCCTCGGAGGACACGGCGGGGTCGGCGGCAGCGATACCGCGCGCGGCCCCCAGGAGCGCATCGCGCAGGTCCTTGCCCGATGTGTCACCGACACACCACCACTGCATCAGGGAGGCCCGCGGCCCGGGCACCCATCGCGACCGAATTTCGTACACCATGCCGGTCCGCTCACGCACGTCGAACAAGCGGCTCCCCTTGCCGTCGCCGGCCAAGGTGTCGAGCAACGCCGCTTCGGCAACGGCAGCGGTTCCGCGGTCGGTTCCCGGCCCCACCCAGGTCAACGTCGCCAAACCCAATCCACCACGCCGTGCCACCGTGATGTCGCGCGGACGATTGCCGTCCGGCTCGAAGTCTGGGATCGAACGAAATCGCGCCTTGGGACGTCGCCCCCAATCCCCCACCGATAGCAGCGAGCGGACCAGGGTGCGGAGGGAATCGGGCTCCACCCTGCCGTGAATCGCAATGGTGGTGCGTTCAGGAACAAAGAACGTCCGGTGGAACGCGTCGAGTTGCGACGGTCCGATCCGTGCCAACGACTGCTGATCGATGGATGGGCCGGAACCGTTTCCAAAGGCCTTCCGTGTTGCGATCGCGAGAGCGGTGGCGACCGGATCATCGCCGAGCAATGCCGCACGGCGCCCCAAGGCAGCCCGCGCGTTGGCGAGATTCTCGGCAGAAAACGTCGGATTGGCCAGCGTATCGAGAACCAAGAGACGCGCGGTCCGGGCTACTTCCGTCGATTCGGCACGCGACCCGGCCCACAACGAGACGCCCCACGGGTCGCATTCCACGCCGAAACCAACGCTCGATTCGACCGCACCGCGCAGCAATGTTCCGGTTCGGGAAGGGGTTTCCTTGCCGAGGCATTCTGCGGCCAGGGAGCACATTCCGTCCCTTCCCTCCGCGTCGGCGTCTGTCACACGAACATGCACGGCCATTCCCACGGCGTCTGCGGCCGGCTCCGGCACCACGACGATGCGGGTTCCGTCGGGAAGCGTGTCCTGAAACACCTTGCGGATCATGGCTTGCCCTCGAGCGGCTCGGGCGTTTCCCCGGGAGTTGCGGCTCCGGTCCGAACCAGGCGAATTCCGCCGGGCATCGCCAGTTGTGCGAACGCGTCGCGCATCTCGGACGCGCTCAATCGGACAATCGCCGCGCGGATCCGTTCGTCATCGCCAGCGGCGGCGCGGCCCTCGTGCTGGGCCGCGCGCGCCACCGCTTCTCCAACGGACGCGCCAACCCGGTCAAACTTCGCCAGCAACCCAGCCTGAAGGGTCTTCCATTGCACGTCGAACAGGGTGTCGGGTGCCGAAGCGATGGCGCGGATTCGTTCGCCCAGTGCCTCCATCGTGGATTCCGCGTGTTTCGGTTCCGTCGCACAACGGGCCACACCGAGTATCGCGCGTCGCAACGGAAACACTTCGCTTTGTATCAGGTAGGGTTTGCGGCTCTCGGGCAGTGCGGACCACAGGCCGTAGACGGGATCCGCCAACCAATGTGCGACCGCCTCCGCCCGGGCGACCCCATCCGCATCGGTGGCATCGATACGGAATCCGGCATGCAACCACGCGATACGGGCGTTTTCGACCAAGTCGGCCACGGGTTCCCGAGCCG
>CAZYBA010000064.1:9994-11332 GCA_964646105.1 uncultured Armatimonadia bacterium | reverse complement strand
TGGCTTGGAACCATCGGCGAAGGAGTGGTGGTCCACTTCGGAAACGCCCGATGGTTGCCGATCACCGGCGTCAAGTACCACGACCGCAATGCCAACGGCAACCGCGAACCGAGTGAACCGGGCCTGTCCGGTTTTGCGTTCCGCGCCGTGGTCGACGATCCACGGGGTTTCACCCTTGTCATGGATGCGGTTTCCGGTGCCGACGGGGCCTGGGATTTCCCGCAGAAAGTGCTCGAAGGCAGCGCCTACACCATCGAGGAACGGCTGGACAGCACCCCGGGTTGGGCGCAATCCGAACCGGACAACAACGAGCCGTACACGGGCGTGATCCAGGAAGCTCTGTCGGTTCGATTCGGCAATTTCGAGGCGATCAAGCTCACCGGCCGAAAATACTACGACTGCGATCTCAACGGGGTCATCTCGCCACCCGACGCCCTGACGTCTGGTCTGGGAGGGATCCGCATCGTGGTGACTGTCTGGCGGGGCAAGGCCAAGCTGGCCACCGAGAACATCCTGACCAGCGAAGACGGGACCTGGAGCACCAACAACGCCTACCGGCCCGGGTCCAAATTCACGGTTGCCGAAGTGGTTCCGCCGGGTTGGATGAAAATCCGACCGTCCAACGGCTACTCAGGAGTAATCGGAACTGGGGCGTGGCCGATCCAACCGGATGGCACGGTCAAGGGGTTGGACTTCCTGAACGTAAAGATGGGTGGTGGAGGCGGCATCAAGGTGTCGTACTGGTGCACACCCAACGGGCAGTGGTCGTTGTCCTTCAATGGCGACGGTCTGTTCGGAAACCTCGAATTCCTGGGTGCATTGAATCTGGTCAACTTCCCCGGATTCGCATTCGACCCGGATGATCTGGAGTGCCTGTGCTGCTGGTTCGGCATGGCCGGCCCTGCAAACATGAGCTACGCGCTCTCGGCGCAGTTGGCGTCCGCTTACTTGGCTGTCCACCTCAACCCGGTGACCAACATCGCCGGGCAAACGGTTGGCGGCATCGCGAATCTGGACGCCTTGGTCTGGGCACCGGGAACGGTTTCCGGTGGAAGCACCGGTTACACGACGCTGGGCGCACTTCTCCAGGAGGCGAACCAGTTCCTCGGAAACCACCCCACGACGTTCCCCGGGAGTCCGTTCCGTGCGCGAGCGCTTGCGCTGAAGAACGCGCTCGAGCGGATCAACAACAACACGGGATTTGTTCTGGGTTGCCCGTGAGACACGGATGCAAACTACTGGTTCCTAGGTAACTTTCGGAGGGAGCCGGGTTCCGGTTCCCGATGGGAACTGCCGGATTGAAAACCGGCGGTCGGAACTCCGACCGCCGGTCTTTTC
>CAZYBA010000064.1:957-9984 GCA_964646105.1 uncultured Armatimonadia bacterium | reverse complement strand
CCTGACCAGCCCAAGCGGCAGGCGCGCAGCGTCTGCGAGCCGCGTCGCACCGGGTGCCTGGACCCGTGGGAAATCGTCGGCTCAAGGGGTGCTGTCGGGCAAGCTCGCGGCGAGGACGGTCCGGGTTTGGTTGTCGCGGAATTCCTGGTAACGAGCGCGGAGTTCGGGACGGTTGATGGAAACGACCGCGGTGGCCAGCAACGCGGCATTGATCGCGCCCGCCTTGCCGATGGCCAAGGTTCCCACCGGCACTCCTCCCGGCATCTGGACAATGGAAAGCAGTGAATCCTGCCCGCGCAAAGCATGGCTTTCCACCGGAACACCAAAAACCGGAACACAGGTGAAGGCGGCGGTCATGCCGGGCAGGTGTGCGGCTCCGCCCGCTCCTGCGATGATCACCTCGATGCCGCGGGTTTCCGCAGTGCGGGCGTAATCGGCCATCTTGTCGGGTGTGCGGTGCGCACTCACCACCTCGGCTTCGCAGGGGACCCCCAGTGATTTCAGGGTCTCCACCGCATGACGCATGGTCTCCCAGTCGGAGACACTCCCCATGATCACTCCCACCAATGGATTCGATTCTGCCATGGCGGCATTCTACCGGTTGGCGTCCGGCACTTGCCTAGGCGACCCGCGAGCGAGTACAATGCCCCATCTCGATAACAAGGAGGTGGTGGCTAATGTCCAGTCATAGTCTCCGGGAGGGGCTCGCGGGCTGATTTTAGTCCGACGAACCGGGTTCGCGGGGCATGATTCAGACCCAGAGGCGTGCCCATCCCGAAATTGTCCGGCCCGGCGGGTTTCCGCCGGGCCGGAGGTTTGTCAGGGCAAACGCCTCGGGTCACCCCCGCTTGCGCGAGAGCAGCATGACCTCGATTTCGTCCCAGTCGAGCGGGCGACGTCCCCAGTTTCCGGCCGTACCGCCCCAGACTGCCTCCACCAAAAGGCCGGCATCACGGTGCATCTTCACCAACTCCGGGACAATATAGTGTCTGCCGCTGAGCGCATCGCCGACCGGCGATTTCCAAGTCTCGACCATCAAGAGTGGATCGAGTTCCGACGACCCTTCCTTGCCAGCCAGCCGGATCGTGCGGTAACCGTTCAGGGTCGTGAGCAGGAATGGGGATTTGGGCTTGAGCGACGCCGCGATATGGCGCAGAACCCGGACATTGTCTTCGTCGGTCTGCAGCAATGCGAAAGCGCCCTCGCATAGGCAGACCGCCGCGTCGTAAGCCATCGCACGCACGAAGTCGCGGGCGTCCGACAAAACAAACTCGGCGTTCTCCAAGCCTTCCGACTCCGCCTGCTTGGTCGCGAAATCGATGAAGGGCGGGGTGAAGTCCACCCCGGTGACCGCAATACCGCGGCGCGCCAGTTCGAGCGCATGACGTCCCGGACCGCATCCGATGTCGAGCACACGCATCCCCGGTTCGAGGCCGCAGACATCGATCACGAAATCGACTTCGGCCGACGTGTTCTTGGTGAACACCTCGTCCAGGTAACGCTCCGGACCCAATGTCTCGAAAAAACGCCTCCAGTCCGCTTCAGCCACGTCGATTCCTCAATTCCAATTCCTGTACCGGCGACCGTTCCCAACACGACGGTCTGTTCACACCATTTGCAAATAACTCTCGTAACGTCGAACCGGGATCCGCCCGTCCGACACTGCCTCCCGAACCGCACAACCCGGCTCCTGGCGATGCCGGCAGTCCGCGAAACGGCAGGACCCGAGCAACGGTGCCATCTCCCGGAACCCGAACGCAACATTCTCCGACGGTAGATCCCAGAATGTCACTTGACGCAGACCGGGGGTGTCGGCCACCCACCCGCCCGACGACAGGGGCAGCAAACGCGCCCTGACCGTGGTGTGCCTACCCCCGTGGGTTATTCCGCTTGTCTCGCCGGTCCGCAGGTGCAGACCCGGCTCGATGGCATTCAGCAGGGACGATTTCCCGACACCGGACGGTCCGCACAAGGCGGATATCCGACCCGCCAGTGTATCGCGAAGCGCGTCGATGCCCTCCCCGGTGTGTGCACTCACCGACAAAACCGCATACCCGATCGCGCGGTATTCGGCGGTCATTTCCGCTGCCTCGGCCTCCTGGACCAGATCGGATTTGTTCAAAACAATGCAGACATCGAGCTCGGCGTCCTCGGCCAAGACCAAGAAACGGTCGAGCTTGAAGGGATCGAGGCGCGGTTCCGAGGCGGAAAACACCACCACCGCCAATTCGAGGTTTGCGACCAGTGTCTGACGCTCGCGTTCGTTGCCGCTCTGCCGGGCCAGGGACGCACGGCGTGGTTCCAGCACCTCGATCACACCTTCGCCCAACGCATCCCCGAGGGCCACGCCCACCCGGTCTCCGACCGCCACCGGATCCGTGTCGCGCAACTTGCGGACACGCTCCACCTTGCGGGAACGATTCAGGCTTTCGTTGTATGTCAGCGTCTTCTTCAGGTTTCCCCGCAACTTGCAGGTGACCATGCCGCCTTCGGCAAGATGGACGGTGTACTGGCCCCGGCCCGCTTCGACAACAACACCCGCGATCAACGAATCCGTCATTCGTTCTCAGTCTTTGTCACGGTCGAAACCACTGTTGCGGAACATGCGCTCCACGCGTTTGTCCCGCCCGCGGCGTTTCCAGCGATCCCACCAACCCCCTTGCGGGTTTTCGCGCTGCCCGCCGGGAGTGCGGTCGAAATCCTGAAATCGGAGGTTCGAACCCTTGCGAGGCATCCAAGTGCCCCGGCCGACACCCCGACGTACCCAGAACCATGCCAGCGCCGGACCGGCCAAGGCGAAAATTCCCAGGAACGGTTGACCGTTCATGGCCCCGACGCGGTACCAGGCGAACGCCAGCGTGATCCAGCCCAGCCAAAGAGCCGGAATGGGGAACAGGAAACTGAAGCAAACGGTCTGGTGGCGATTCAGCCAGCACCAAGCCAGGGTGGGGGCCGCGGTGGCCACGGTCAGGCCCAGCAGAATGAAAGGAATCCGGAAGACCAATGCGGCGGCGAGCCAGACGGCCAATCCCGACGCCGCGGTGGTCGCCAGCAGGAACAGCCCGAACAGGCGTGTTCCCCACGCGCGCTCCAGACTCGAGCCGATCCACCACAACCACAACGCCCCGAAAATGATGCCGAACAAATCGGTGCCGGGTACCAACGCCCACGTGGCGAGTGTCCACGGCAGGATCGGGAAACTCGAAGATCGCAACGCCATCCACACGGCGGGGTTGGCGCCGGAGCCCTGCAGGAAGAAACCGGCCAGGAACGACAGCACATTCAGCGCGACCAACGCGGTGGTCAGCGGTGGAAAGTCACTGCGCCGTCCGCCCCAAGGGCTTCCTCCACGAATCATGCCTCGATTGTATCGCTCGGCATCTCGCGGGCCGACGCTCGTGCGAACCACGGAAATCGGTGCCCGGGGAGGAGACGGAAACGATGTGCCGGATCAAGACCAACGTGCCGTCGGACCGAAGTCGGCGCGGTAGTACTCGGAAACATGGGTGCCTGGCGGGAAAATGGCATCGATCCGGGACAAATCGTCCGCCGTCGGGACAATCCCCAGGGCCCGCAGGTAGGATTCGTATTGGGCGAAGTTCTTCGGACCGATGATCGGACTGACCACACCCGGTTGGCGCAAGACCCACGCCAGCGCGAACTCCGACGGATCGTAACCGCGCTCCCCGCAGAAGCCGACATACTCGCCGATTTTCGAGAGTGCCGCCTCGTTGTCGCGGGCGAACGGGGCAGCGCGCTTGGCGTAACGGGCATCGGCGGGACGTTCGGACCCGGTGGCGTATTTCCCGCTGAGCAACCCGCCCGCGAGCGGGGCCCACGGCATGGTGGCAATCCCGTACGACGCACACATTGGCAACAGTTCGCGTTCGATCCGCCGGTCCAGCAGGTTGTAGGGCGGCTGCTCCGAGACAAAGCGGTTCAGATGGTACTCCTTGCTCGCCCACAACGACTCCACCACCTGCCACGCCGCGAACGTCGACGTGCCGATGTAGCGGACCTTGCCCGAGCGCACCAGATCGTCGAGCGCACGCAGGGTCTCGTCAATGGGAATTCCCGACTGCGGACGGTGGATCTGGTACAGGTCGATCCAGTCGGTTCCGAGACGACGCAACGATGCCTCGCACCCCTCGATGATATGGCGACGATGGTTGCCCCAGTCGTTCGGGCCCGACCCCATCCGGTTGTGGACCTTGGTGGCGAGGAACACCCGGTCGCGACGTCCTTCGGTTGCCAGCGCTTTCCCTACGATGCGCTCCGACTCCCCGGCGTTGTACATATCGGCCGTGTCGAGGAAAAACATCCCGTCGTCGATCGCACGGTGGATCATCGCGATCGAGTCGGGCTCTGTGGTGTCGTCCCCGAAATTCATGCACCCCAGGCAGAGTGCGCTCACCTGGACACCGGTGCGGCCGAACGTTCTCAGTTCCATGGGGGTTCCGTTCCTCAAACCGTGGGGCGCTTCCTGCCCGGAATAGGGCCGGAGGGACGCAAGGGGCGCAGGACAACCGGTCCGAGCAACCCGGACTCGAGCGGGAGCCAGCCCGAAGCGTCAAACGGTTGGTAGTCGGAGTTCACAAGAAAGAACGGCTTCCACGGGACACGCGCGCGGTCCATCGCCGCCAAGCGGTTGGCATCCAGATTGGTCACATCCAATTCCAACATAAACCGTCCCGGCAGGCCTTGGGGAAGTTCCAAACGATACGGGGGCGCGATCAGGCCGCCGACCTCGCGACCGTCCACCCGCACCCGCACCGAATGGCGAACGTCACCAAGGTCCAACTCCCAAGCCGCCGCGTTTTCGGGCAATTCGACTGTGCAGCGGTAACGTGCGGTCCCGGAGAAATCGGCCCAGCCGCGCCCGTGGGTGCACCAGTTTCCGGGGGAGGTCGAACGCACTGGAGCCGGCCACGGGGCGGGTCCGCCGGTCGCTTCGAGTTGGAACGGACCGTTGAGCGTCATGCCCGCACCCGGAATCGGTTCCATCACGTCGGTGAACTGCATCGCCTGATCGCCGAGGCAGATCCATCGCGATTCGCCCGGCTGGAGTACGCAGGAGATGTCGAACGTCCGCGAATCGACCCGGCGCACGGCGACTCGGTGACGCGAGTCGTTCATAGGGTTCCATACCATTGCGGCGTTGACACGATGGGCGGTGGTTGCATGGACCCGGATGATTTGCGTCGGCCGCGTATCGGCGTTCAACACAAACGCCGAAAGCGTGCCGTCTACCCGGCGGCGCTGTGCGAAGACCCGAACCCGGAGTCCGTCGGAGTCACGGCTTCCCACGCCATTCCCTGAGAGACCCAGCAGGCTGTCCAATGGTCCGATCCGCAATTCTCCATTGCCGATCCGGGCGGTCCGGATACCGCTTGCGACGCGAGTCAGCTCCTTGTTCCAAGTTTCCAATACCCCCGCTGCGGACCGAATCGCCTCTTCCGGGTCGGTCGATTCGCGGTCCAATGCGGGAAGCTTTCCGACACATTCGACAACAGCGCCGGATCGGACCAAGCGGTCGAGTGCCAGGATGGTGGAGGGCCGCATCGCCGTTGCTTCGGGAATCAGCAACTTCGACCATTCTCCCGACGCACCGCGCAAAACCCCTTTTTCGACTCGCAACCGGGCCTGTATCAACCGGTCGGAAACCAGATCGTAGGTCCAGCCGCTGTCGTCCAACACACGGTGAACTTCAGACAGTCCGGGCATGCCCGAACGCAGCCAATCCGACGTGTTGTGCATGGTGCAGGTGCGCAGGACGTTTGTGTTGGCGCCCCGGAACGTGTCGTCGAACGGAACCCAGACCAAGTAATCGGCCTCCGGAGATCCCGACTGCAACCTTGCTTGATTGCGTGCGATCCATTGGTTGAGGATGGGCAGGTCGTCCCACCAGGCGGTGGCGGGTGAGACGTGTGTCGACGCGTAGAATGTCCAGCCGGGCCACGGGACATTCGGCGGGGAGGCCATCGAACCGTGGAATACAAGCTGCGAGACCCCGCAGGCGAAAAGCAGCGCGGCCTCGGTGCGCATGTGCGAAAGCGGAACCCGACCGTGCTCCCCGAGCCAAGTGAACGCCTCGGCGGATGCGAACGGCTTGCCGGTCAGCTTGGCTGCCGCGGACGCCATGCGGCAAACCAACAGCTCCTCCAGCGCCTGGACTTCGTCGCCGGCCTTGGTGCCTCCCAACGGTTCGTCCCCGACCAAGCGCAGCACCGCTCCTTGAAACAACTCGCACTCGGGAATGTCGGAGGCGGCATAGATGTCGATCAGGTTGCCGGGTGAACCGTGGGCTTGGTTGCGGACCCGGATGCCGTGTGCGCCCGCCCAGCGGACCAGTGCGCCCAGGAAGATTGTTCGGATCGTCTCGTCCACATGTTCGCGGTAGGCACGACGAACCCGGTTCGACGGCGCCGCATCCGTGCCTGGCATCAACGACGGCCAGAGGGACTCCCAAGGCTCGCCGGCATGCGCCGGAAATGTTTTCAGAAGATGCGCGCTGGCGTCGGCTCCGTACACCTCCCAACTGTCGTTGAAGACGCAGCGAAGCCCCGGGGAAGGCAGGGAATCGAGGAAACGATCGAAGCCGCGCAGGTAACGCTGGACCGCATCCGGGTCGAAATGGTCGAGAACCCAACCTTCGGCTCCGGGTCCGGCCCGCTTGACTTTCTGGCCGGTGGAGGCCAGATAGACGCCAACCACCTCCCAACCGGCTTCGTCGGGTGCCTGCCAGCGGACCGCTCCACCGGCCCTCACGGCGACCAAATCGACCGCCACGGGGGTTCGCGCCGCGCGAACCGTGTTCCGAGCAACGGCCCCGACCAGGATGCCGTCGGCGGGGCGACCGAGTCTGGCGGGAAGCGACACGACCTCCCCGGCGGCTGCTTTCCTGGGTTCGAAATGCCATTTGCGGGCTCGGTCGTCATCCGAAACACGCGCCCCGCCAAACGGCCAGCCGGTGCCGAGAATCATGTCGACGCCCATGCCGAGTCGTGACGCTTCGCGAATGGTGTGGGCGACCCGGGCGGTGAACTCGGGGGACAGGAAACGGACTTGTCGGGACTCGCTGCCGGGTACCCCGTAGATGGGGGATATCTCCACCCCGGCGAATCCGCCCGCCGCCAACTCCCGAAGCCGCAACGACAATTCGGCTTCGTCGAGCGCGTTTCCGGGCCACCACCAACGTACCCAAGGGCCGGTTCGATCCGGTGCGGCCGAAGCGGCCGGCTGAGAAAGGGCTGCGTCCATCAAAGGGCAGTTCGGTCCCGATCGCACGCGAACCTGCTCCAGGCAGGTGTGTTGCCGGTCGGCGGGAGGATCTGTGGCGCGGGGGCATTCCCACAGGAGCAGGCGAGACAATCGATCAACCGGCATCGACGGCCTCGAGTGCCGAGCCGGAATCAAAAACGGAAAGGCGAATTCACGACGTTTTCAGGTTTTCGTGCGATACCGGAACAGGAGCTTTCCATGTCGACGTTGCCAAACAAGATCGCCGTGTTGGTCGTGATGTCCGCGACCCCAGTGCTCGGGGCGCTGCACACCACCCTGGGATTCGCCGAAAAGGGTGCGGCACCACCGCCCCCGGGAGCAGGGTTCGATGCGTTTTCGCCGAAGGTGAAGGTGACCGTCGATCGCGATTGGGTCCGTGTCGAATCCAATGGCATGCCCGATCATCCGATGATGACGGGAATCCGGACGTGGCAGCAGCAGGTTCCGTTGCCCCAAAGCTACACCGGTGCCAACGCCTGGTCGATTCCTGCCAAGCCGGTGCCGGCGGCCAATCCGATGTCGGCCAAGGACCACTTTTTGCGCGGAGCGATCGCGCTGGCCGCCAATGGGGTCCCGATCTTCAATGCGCTCAACAACCGCGGAGTCGACTCGTTCCGGGCCGGTGAACTCGATGAATTCGGGGGGCATTCCGGACGTGCCGACGACTACCACTACCATGTGGCCCCGCTGCACCTGCAGTCGAAAGTGGGTCAACGCAATCCGATCGGCTGGGCGCTCGACGGGTACGCGCTGTACGGCGAAAAGGAACCCGATGGCGCGGCTGCCGGCAAACTGGATGCATTCAACGGGCACACAACCGCCGAACTCGGCTACCACTACCACGGCACCAAGACGTATCCGTACCTGAACGGCGGGTTCCATGGGGAAGTCAGGGAAATCGAGGGGCAGGTGGATCCGCAGCCGCGCGCCACCGGTGTCCGACCCGATACACCGCCGCTTCCGGGGGCGCGCATTGTCGGGTTCGAACGTCAGGGCGACTCGAATTTTTCGGTTCGTTACGAAGTGAACGGCAAGCCGGCCCGTGTCGACTACCGAATTCAAGCCAACGGGTCGGTGGTTTTCGACTACCAATACTCCGACGGCACCAAGGAAACCCAGACGTACCAGCCGCGGCGCCAAGGCGTCGGTGGGGGCGGGGGACAACGCGGCCAAGGCGGGGGCGGCGGCCGCGGACCGGGGGGGCAAGGAAACGGCGCCACATCCGGTGCTGGCGGGCAAACCGGCGATCGGAAGGGGCCCGATCCGGTGCAGGAAACCCGAGGACAGCGCGGCCCCAATCGCCGGCGGTCACCCGACCCGGTCATCACGCCCCCCAAGCCAGACGAGTTCCAAGTGCAGTTGCCGGGAGTAGCAAACGGTGGGGCGTTCCCGATCGACGCCACCTGCGACGGCATGGGGGTCGCGCCCGCACTGGCTTGGAAGAACGCTCCCGCTGGCACCAAGGCGTTCGCCCTCGCTATGCACCATCAACCCCCGGGCGACGAATCTGCGCATGTGTACTGGGTGGTCACCGGCATTCCTGCCAACGCAACCGGACTGAAGGGAAACGACTCCTCGTTGGGACGCCTCGGGGCAAACACCATCCGCCGTCAACCCGGATACGCCCCCCCGTGCTCGCAAGGTCCCGGCAAGAAGTGGTACACGCTCACGCTCTTCGCACTGGAGTCCGAACCGGACCTTCCCGCAGGAGCGATCACCCGCGACCAACTCCTCAAGGCCGTTGAC
>CAZYBA010000064.1:561-947 GCA_964646105.1 uncultured Armatimonadia bacterium | reverse complement strand
CGCGCACGTCAGGAAACAATTGACATGAACCGCACGCCCACCCGTTCCTTGTCCGGGCTTGCCCTCGGCACTGCCACCGGGTTTTTGTCTGCGCCCGCGCTGGCTGCGCCCCCGAACTTCATCGTCATCCAAGGAGAAGCACACGGTTGGTCGAGCCTGCCTGTGCCCCTCGATGACAAGACACCGTCGGCCCGGTCCCGCGATGCCGCCATGCCGAATTTCGAGCGCATCGCCAAGGAAGGAGTCCGCTTCAGCCGCTTCTACGCCGCGTCACCGCGCTGCACCCCCAGCCGCGCGGCGCTGCTCACCGGCAAGAGCCCCGCGCAGCTGCACATGACTTTTGTGGGGGAGGGGCGCCGCGACGACGCCGGCCCGAACACGCCGAT
>CAZYBA010000064.1:0-551 GCA_964646105.1 uncultured Armatimonadia bacterium | reverse complement strand
GGACCGTCGCCGGGGAGGCGGCCGGTCTCGGCGAAGGCCTCGAGCTGCGCGTCGGTGAGGGAGAGCTGGGAGAGCTTGGCCTGGGCCTTCTCGAGCGGGGTGAGCATGACGGGGTCCTTTCGGTCGGGTGGCCCGCCGCGGTGCGCCACGAGTCGCCCGAGGCCGAGGGGCGCCGCGACGACGCCGGCCCAAACACGCCGATGCTCCCGCCGCGCACCATCATGGAAATCCCCGGTTCGGAGGTGACCATCGCCGAACTGCTGCAAGGCAAGGGATATGTCTCCGCGCACTACGGCAAATGGCACGTCGGGCGGTTGGATCCGGCGCGTCACGGATTCGCCGACAACGACGGTCCCAACAGCAACGGCGGTCCGGACAACAGCAGGGATCCCGCTGCCGAACAGACTGCGCTCACCGGGCGAAAGAGCGTGGAGTTCATCGAAAAGAGCGTGGCGGCTGGAAAACCGTTCCTCCTGCAGCTCGACCAATATGCGAGCCGCGATCCTGCCGCCCAGGAATTGCTCGACAAGGCTCTCGGCCAGATCCTGAAG
>CAZYBA010000063.1:4401-11353 GCA_964646105.1 uncultured Armatimonadia bacterium | reverse complement strand
TGCGCGATCCGCTCGCACTCGGCCTGCGCCTCGATGAGGCGCAACTCCCGACGGGTTTCCAGGACCGACGAATCCCGCTCACAGCGCAACTTTTCCGCGCGTGAAATTCGCAACCGCTCCAGTTCCCGATTGACCCGGGCATGCAATCCGGCCAACGGTTGTTCGAATCGCAACGCGCGCTCCGCGATGGCGGCCTCTTCGAGAACTCCACCGCGCCGGCGGAAATCATCGCCCTTTTCCTGCTCCAAGGCGTCGATGCGGCGCCGGGCCTCCCGCAACGATTCCTTGGCTTCGGAAATCGTCGCCTGGAAAACCGCCACCGTGTCCCGATGTTTCAACAAGACTCCGGTCAAAACCCCATGGCGGGCACTGCGATTCGTCCATTCACCGCCTTTGGTACGACTCAAGAGTTCCAGCAAACCGCGGGGCGAGCGAATCTGCGCAAACTCCCGAAGCCGATCCTGCTCCCAACCCACCGCACGGCGCCAACATTCCGCCCAATCGTCGGCAGCCAACACCGGACGTCCAAGCGCCTGGCAAAGATGGGCAGGAACACGAAACTCCACATCGGAAACCGCCGAAAGCGCTTCCCACGTGCGCAGCCGCAAACGGACGATGGGCAACATCTCGGGCAACACGATACCCGCGGCAAGCAAGCCCTCCACCAGTGCCCGGCTGCGGTGGGAATACCCGGACGCTCCCTCGTGGAACACAAAGTGGAACTCCGCACCGAGCATGGGAAGCAGCGAAACAGCTTTCCCCAGCAGCACGCACTCGGAGCCAAATTGTTCCTCGAGCATCGCCGCAAGATCCGCCAACGATTCCACCGTGCCGGGGATCTCGATCGGATCGGAAACCTCGATGCGCACCCGATCGGCCAGCACCCGCAAGGTTCCACGGCCCCGTCCGGGCACCAGAACATCGAACGGCAACGCGCCTTCCCCGAAACGGTCCAGCGTGTAGATGTCGGAACCCGCCACGGCGTTGTCGTACGCACGCACGGCCTTGGCACGGGTTGTCCGGTCCACAAATACCCCGACCACCGCGAACCGCGACAAATGGCAGGTCGACCGGTTGAAACGCAGCAGATGGGACGTCCGGGTGGTTTCCACCGGCGGCAGCCCCGGGTTGAGCAACCCGTGGAAACGCCGCAACAACTCCTCGTAAAGATCCGGCAATCTGGCGTCCGGGTGGTGGGCCGCATATTCCACCATCCAGCCGTCCACCAAATCCAACAGGGTGTGGTCCCCTCCGCCCACAACCATCGCGGCGCTGGCCGCAACGGTGGAACGCCACTGTTCACGCAACGCAGGCAGGATTCGGCTCAGCGAAACGTCGGCAACCACTTCACGACGCCAGCCGGTTCGGATCAAACCGCTCCAGCCCCACGCCTCCGTTGTGCTGTCGAGCCATTGGTCGGGATCGTCGGAGACCGACGCGCCACGGTGCAGGTCCCCGGCACCTTCCCGAACCAACGATGCCCGATCCGGCACTGCCTCGGATCCGAAAAGGACGTGCATTTCTCCGGCCGCCGACCACAGGCCGCGGGTACTTCCGTCGTTGTGCGCGACACAGACATACGGCTCGTCCACAGCCGACGACGGATGACCGGGGAGCTTCGCAAAATAGTCGGTGTCGTGGACACCTGCCACAAAACGCGCTTCCGGAAACCGCGTCGCAAGCGCACGCACCCAAGTCGCCTTGACCGGTTCGTCCCACAATGCGGTTTGACCCAACGCAAGAAACGCGGCGGGGCGGCCGGGACGCATGACGCATCCGACCAATTCAGCCAGTTCCATCTCCTGCTCGGGCATGAAAGGACAGTATACCGCCGGGGCCGGACAGGATTCGCGACGCGCTCCCTTAAAACGGCATCACGAACAAGAAACCGCCGTTTTGGCGGGTCACTCGGATGCAAAGGACTCCCCGGGGGCGTTCAACCGCCCAAGGAATCGGTCCGGTACCCCTGCTTCGCCAACGTCGCGAACAACTCACGGCCATGGTCTTCCGAACGGACCTCGACCAGCAACTCCACCCCGGTCCGGCCGTACGCCACATCCGGCCGAATCCGGTTGTGGGTCACCTCCATAATGTTGCCGCCCGCCGCGGCGACCGTTTCCAACAATGCCGCCAATCCTCCGGGCCGGTCCGGCACATCGGTGAGAAAGTGCAAATATCGTCCGTTGCGGACCAGACCGCGCTCGATGATGTCGGAGAGCAACTTGACATCGAGGTTGCCCCCGCAGAGGAGGCACACGGTCTTCCCCACCGCAATGCCGGGATGGCTGGCCAGCGCCGCAAGCGATGCCGCTCCCGAGGGTTCGACCAACACCTTCATCCTAGTCAACAACAACAGGATCGCCTGGGCAATCGACGCATCGTCCACCGTCACCACATCGTCGGCGTACGTTTGGATATAGGAAAATGTCCGGACGCTCGGCGACTTGATCGCGATGCCGTCGGCGATGGTATCCACACGCGACGGAGGGTCCAGCAACCGACCCGCATGGAACGAGCGTGCCGCGGTGTCGGCGCCTGTGGCTTGAACCCCGATGACCCGGCACCCCGGGCGACGTTCCTTGACCGCGGTGGCGACTCCCGCAAACAAGCCACCGCCCCCGATTGGGATCACCACCGTGTCGACATCGGAAAGTTCGTCCAAAACCTCCAGACCGAGCGACCCCTGCCCCGCAATGATCGCATCGTCGTCGTACGCCGAAACGTACACGGCACCGGTCTCCCGGGCACGTTCCTGAGCCACCGCCACCGCTTCGTCGAAATTCGCACCCGCGAGCACAACCTCCGCACCGTAGCCCGCCGTGGCCTGTACCTTGGCGTTCGATGCGGCAAGCGGCATGACCACCACCGCCCCCACCCCGGCGTCACGAGCAGCCAACGCCACCCCCTGGGCATGGTTCCCCGCAGACGCCGCAACAACCCCGTTGCGACGCTCCTCCAAAGTCATCCGGGCGATACGCGCCGTCGCACCACGGATCTTGAACGAACCGGTGCGCTGCAGATTCTCCATCTTCAGCCACAATCTCGGACAACCCACCGCCTCCGAAACGCTTGTGGATGTGTACAACGGCGTGCGACGCACCTTCGGCGCGACCACCTCCACCGCTGTCTGCTCAATCGTCCTCAGGTCCACCATGACCTTCACCCCCGCTTCCAGAATACCCCTGAACCAAGCCCCAACACCCTGCCCCGAAACCACAACCCCCGGAAGCAAAGGGATTGCGAGCCACGGAGCCTACGCAGATGCAGAACGCAGGACGCGAAACGGCCGGCGTGGAAAACAACCGCATGACCCTCGCTGAATTCAACGCCACACTCGGCAAGACCGAACCATCCGATCTATCGTCGGCACTGCGCGCCCTGTGGCACGATGCCCGTGGCGCTGGCGACTGGCACCGCGCCCACGACCTGCTTCAGGACGACCACACCACCGAGGGTTCCTGGGTGCACGCCTACCTGCACCGACGCGAAGGGGATTTGGCAAACGCCGGCTACTGGTACCGACGTGCCGGGAAGACCACACCCTCCGGCAACTTGGAAGCCGAATGGGACTCCATCGTGGAAGCGCTCCTGACCGGAGGCGGATAGGAACGCAGACCCACTCACACGCCGTCAACCGCAGCAGTTCAGTCCGCGAGATAGGCGAACAAACGGACCGATCCGTGGGCCATGCCGCCTTCGAACAACCCGACGTCCGGTCCCCGAGGCACCGCCACCTCGAAAACCACCCCGCGCTCCGCCGCAAAAACACATTGCATCCGCCAGAAATCCAGCGGCATCTCCCCCCACGCGGTCTCGCGCTTGCTGAGCAAACGCCCGATCGTGACATAATCGCAGGGCACCTCGCCTTGCCGTACCAATGCCGACATGTCCGCGGATTTGACACTGGTGTCGAAATCCTTGATCTGATCGCGCATCGCGTCCGCGCCGCCTGGAGCCAAAGTCGCCAGGCCGTACAAGCCAAGGTCCGCCGACTTGCCCGCCAACGACGTCCATCGGAGTCCGTGTTGACGCTGGTCCACCGGACAGACCACCAACTTCCGCCCGGAGAACTCAATCTCCGCCATCGGCAAACCCGACACCGCATCGTGCCAGGTACGCCGCACCACGACCCGGAATCGAATCCCGGTGGACAGGTCCGGAAGTTCGTCCTCGGAAACCGTCCGCACGAATGCCTTCCGGCGACGAATGCTACGCACCACCAGCGCCACGGCACCGCCGACAACCACCAGCAGAATCCCCTCGGGAACACCGGCCGGCAATGCCATGTCAGGCGATCTCCACCGGAGAGGAGGTCTCGATCGAACGCCGGACCGCATCCACCGCCATTGCTTGCGCAACCCCGTCCTCTCCCGGCTCGAGCGACTTGTCCGAATCCAAGACACAGGCACTGAAATGCTCCACCTCGAGCGCCCATTGGTTGACGTGCGGGAATTCCTCGACCGACTCCACATCGCTTCCGCCCGAACGGATTCGCAGGCGGACTCCCGATTCCCCGACCTGGAACGCACGCTCGGCCGTCACCACACCCTCCCGACCCACCACCTCGTACCGGCTGCAGAACGCTTGGTCGAATCCACAGGAGAACGTTGCCGTCCTGCCCCCCGGAAACTGCAAAACGCCGTCCGCATGCACATCGACTCCCGTAACGTCGTCGATCGTCGCGAACGCACCAACGGAGACCGGCTCGGCCTCCAGAATCAGCCGGGCCGCATCCACCGCGTAAACCCCGACGTCCAGAAACGATCCGCCACCCTGCGCGGGATTCCAACGGATGCCCGCGTGATCGGCCGTGGCCGGATAGGAGAACACCGCCGAAAAACGCACCACCTCGCCAATCGCTCCGGAATGGATCCACTCCCTCACCCGACGATGCTGCAAATGGTGGCGGTACATGAACCCCTCCATCAAGCGCTTGCCCGACCGGGCCGCAGACTCGGCGCAGCGCAACGCTCCTTGCACATCCAGGCTAAGCGGTTTGTCGCACAAGACATGCTTGCCGGCCGACAAGGCGGCCAAAGTCCATTCCACATGGATGTCGTTCGGAAGCGGAACATAAACCGCATCGATCGAGTCGTCGGCCAGCAACGCCTCGTAACTGCCGTAGGCTTTCGGGATTCCGTGACGCAACGCCACGTCGGACGCTTTGGCGGAGTCGCGGGACGCCACAGCGACCATGCGACGCTCGAAAACCCGCGCACACCCCAGCACACCCCACCGGACCGGATGCGGACCAATCATTCCTTGACGTTTTCCAAGATGCGGCTGGCAGCCCGTTCGATCACTCCACGGTTGGATTTCATCGACTTGGCTTTCTTCGCCAACGTCGCCCCCGCCTTCGGATCCAACTTGGCGACCGTTTCCAGTGCCGCGACAACCACCCCGTACGAATTGACGTCGTTCACAAAAGACGCGATTCGCTGAACATCGTTGTCATCCTTCGACAAGGACGCAAAGGCGCGGACAGCGTCGGCGCGGCGGGCCGGATCGGGATGCGAAAGTTCCTCGCGCCAGAAACCACGCAACTCGGGGCGCCCCAGACGACCCAGCGCCGATGTGGACGGAAACACCGGGAATGCCTTGCGGTCGGCGCGCAACAAGGCCACCAACAGCGAAACGTCCGAATCAGTCGGTTTGCCGGAGAGAATCGCCTGGAACGACGACGTACGGTCCAGTGCCGACGGAGCATGGCGGGCAATCGCACGGTGCTCGGAATCGGACGGTGTGTGCTTCATCTCCCGCAGGAAATCCTGGTCCGGATCAAGCAGTACCGCGTCGGGACGGATGTTGGCCGAAACGCGCAGCGTCTGGGAAGCCGAATCGAGGCGCACAGGACGTCGCACCATGCCGTCGCCGCTGAACAACCCCACCTGCGCATCGATGGAGTAGATCGGTACACCGCCGGTGGTGTCCTGCTCCTGCTTGACATTCACGACGACTTCCCGTTTGGCGGAATCCCAGTCCCATGTGTAGGAGAGGACCGGATGTCCCGGTTTCAAGATCCATTGATCGAAGAACGGTTGGCAGTTGATGCCGCTCGCATCGGTGAACGCCTGCATCAGGTTGCTGGTCTCGACCGGTTGGTGACGGTGACGTCGGAGATAAAGATTGACCCCGGCATTGAACGCAGAATCCCCGAGGACACGCCGCAGGTGATGCAACACCACGCCTCCTTTGGGGTACGTATGGGAGTCGAACATTACATCCGGGTCGGCGTAGAAGTTGGTGGCGATCGGGCGACGGTAGCGGCGGGCCTCGAAGAGATAGCCACGCGTGCTGCCGTCGATTTCCCGCTGATACGCCGCCAAACCACGGGCGTGCTCGAAGTAGTAGGCCTGGTAGAACGTCGCGAAGCTCTCGTTCAGCCAGACGGTTCCCCAGTCCTTGCACGACACCAAATCGCCGAACCACTGGTGCGCCAACTCATGGGCGTTCAGGCTGGCCATCGTCCGGATTCCGTCACGACCGTCGGTAAGATTGCCTTCGCCAAGGGTCGTCGACGAGACATTCTCCATCCCCCCGCCGAAGTCGTACATGGCGTTCTGGGCATATTTCGGCCACGGATACTTGACCCCGGTGACCTTGGAAAAGAACGTCATCATGTCGGGCGTATCCGAGAAGGACGCGTCGATCAGGTTTGCCTTGCCCTTGGGAACCACGTACCAGAGCGGCACATCCTGCCACTTGGACTTGCGGACATCGAACGGGCCGCCGACCAACGAAATCAAGTAGGTGGCATGGGGCTGGTCCCGCGACGGTCGCGAGGTGTCACTGGAGGTCTATCATCACCCGACGCACACGTGGAATGTCGATCGGATGATTCAGGGGATGAAGGACACGCTTGCCTACTGCGAGGAGTCGTTCACGCCGTTCCAGTACCGGCAGATGCGGATTCTGGAGTTTCCCGCGTACGCGACATTCGCGCAGTCGTTCC
>CAZYBA010000063.1:0-4391 GCA_964646105.1 uncultured Armatimonadia bacterium | reverse complement strand
TGGACGGTCCGCTTGCCCGCAGCCACCTTGTTGGAAACCTCCACCCCGTTGCCCACGACGGTCCAGTCGGCGGGGACGCTCGTCACGGTTTCGGTGGTGGCGAAATCGTTCGGGTAGTCCCAGGTCACCATCCATTCCCGGTTCCAGCCGGTCTCCCCTTGGGTCCAGAAACCGATGCGCTCCGGGCGGGATTCCGTAGGGCGCATCCAATGCCATCCCCCCCCCGATCCGAATCCTCCCCCCTGCTGGTTCCCCCCCTTGTAACGGACCGTCACGACGCTGCGGGCGTTGACCGAAATCGGTTTCTTCGGCTGTACCACCACGTATTCGCCCTCCCGCACGTGGGTGGCCGCAACTCCATCGACCGAACATCCGAGGATTTCCAGGTTCTTCGACGCATGAAGGCGGATACGGGAGAGCGGTCCGCGCATTGGCGCGATCGTGCTGGAGGTCGTGCCTTGGAACCGGCTGTTCTTGGAATCGACGTCGGTCTCGACCTTCACGTGAAGCAGGTCGAAATCACGATCGGGGGCGTATTGGGTCTTGGCGGCGGGTGCGGAAAACGGGTTCCCGCGCTGCGCGGACGCCGGACCGGCGAGGAAAACGGTCGACGGAACCAACAGAAACGACGCGAGGGCAAGGCGTGCCATCGGGCTGGCAAAGGACGGGGACATGGCGCGATGGTTCCACGCCATGCGCCGCGCTTCCTGCCCCCACCCCGCACGCTTCTCCCGACATGTCGGCGCAGTTGCAGCCCACAGCAGCTACGTCAGGAAGATTCATCAAGGCGAAGCACGTCCGATGGCGGGCCCGACCTACCGGCCGAACCGGACAACCGGCGCCGCCAGCAACCCCGACGGAATCCATTGATAGGCGTCGTCCCAATGTGACCCGCCGGTCACCCAGTGCCCCGGACCGTACGCAACTTGCTCCTTCGGCACGAGATGCAACGGGCCGAACGTATTGCGGCGTGTCAGCACCACATCCACGTCAACCGATTGACCCGACACAGAGGCCCGGAACGGCGGCCACGGAATGGTTTCACCGTTGACGCGTACACAGGCCCCGCCGATTTCCTGCAGTTCCAGCGCGGTGGTTCCCGCGGGAAGCGGAATCTTGTACCGCACACATCCCCCGTAGAACGGCAGTCCTTGCTCGCAGAGGTCGCCCAAGGCAAGGCGTTGCGGCAACGCACCCACCTGCATCGGCGCCTTGTTCCCGTGTACACCGAAACGACCCAGCAAGTAGATCGCCTCCAAGTCGAAGTCTCGCCGGAAATCCGTCTCCAAGGTCACGCGGTTGGTTCCCACCTGCAGCGCGCCGGTCGCCACAGGCAGACGTCGGATCGCGGTATCCACCCACCAGCCCGTTTCATCCGCAGCGGACAACCGGATTCCGTTGACCTGCACATCGAAAGAGCCCGGGCGCTCCAAAGCCAGCACAACGGCACCCTCGGGCAACGTTTCGATTTGGAAGACAAACTCCAGTTTGAGACGGCACAGGACCGGAGGCTCGCCCTCGAACTTGGCCGCAAACCAAGGCTGGACCATCTCCCCGCCCCGGTGCTCCAATCCGAATCGTTCGCGAATCTTCTGGTCGGCTTTCAGGATTTCGTGAACCCCGAGGCTCTCGCCGTCGACATGCACTGCGGCGGTGTCGAGGACCAGCACATTGGGCTCGTCCAGTTCGTAGTCGAACGGGCCCTCGATGCAAACGGACTCGCCGGCTTGGGGTGCCGAGATCGGCTCTTCAGCCGGAGCATCAACGCGGCGAAGCAACAGGATGGCCTCCGCCCCCGGCCCGAGTTCCAGTTCAAACGCGACGCCGGTTTTGGCCTGCTCAAACCCCATCGTCGAACGGTTTCCGGTCAGAGGGTCCCAGCGTTCCACCGTGTTCCATGCCCCGAATGCCCCCCAGCGCATTCGCCCGGTCGGATTTTCCCGATCGACATTCAGAAACACCAGAAAACGCCCGAGTTCGGTATCGCGAATCTGAGTGAAGACCGTCCCGCCAGGCGCATCAAGCCTGCGGAGCGGGCTGTTCAACAGACAGTGCGCCCGCAGTGCGTCGAGGTCGGAAACATCGTCGCCAAACCCGTCGACCCTATTGGGAAGCGAATCAACGTGGGTGGGACGTTCCCCGACAAACAGCACCTCGCCTCCGTTCGCGGCGATTGCCTTGAGCAGGCGCACCGTGGATGCGCGCAATGTGGTGCAGCCGGAAACCACGAACTGACCGTACCGGGCATCTCCCAGACGCAGCAGGGCACCGTCCACCTCACCATGCCTCGACAACAGGCCTTCGTCTCCGTAATCGAAATCGATCCCCGCGCCGGCCAGCGTCTCGAATGTTTGGGCGAACTGTTCCTCCAGCGCCGCAATGGCCGGATCTTTCGCCCCGAGTCCGTCGCACCACCCCGGATGCACTTGCGCCCAAACCGATTCCACCGGGTGGATGACCAAGGTGGGGCAGACCGGAGTGCCGGTGGACAAAACCACCCCCAGCCGTGCGAAATAGTCCTCGACCGCCCGGTAATCGCGCCACCACGCGCTCTGGTGCAATATGCTCGCCGGGTAGTCCCGCTTGGCCTCCCCCTCCATCGTGAACCAGGAAAGGTGATGGCAACGCAGGTTGATGCCGAACAAGGCCTGCCAGTCGCCGACGTTCTTGTGGTCCTCCAACGTCATCTGCCAGCCGGTGCAGCCGTACAACTCCGACATCCGCCAGTCCTTGGAAAACTGCCGGCCCACCGACTGCAATTGCTTCGCAATCCACCAGCACCGGTTGCCCTCTGTCAGCACATCGATGCCCGGGAGTTCCATGGTGGTGTGGCAACGCATCATCGAGCCGTTCATGGCCACCTGCGCGGTGAGCGAGTCCTCGTGCAGGAAGTGTCCCGTCAGCACCACCCCGTGATCACGGCACCAGTTGTCCATCGGAATGCAGAAGTTTTCCTCGAACAACGCCAGACAGGTCTCGACATAGCGCCACTTGGTCGGGTGGATACGTTGCCCGTCCGGGTGCAGGAAGAGTTCGGGCAGATGGTCGATCAGATCGTCGCCGAAGTCTGTTCTCCATCGTGCGGGGAGACCGGGAGTCCACGGCGCCAGCCATTCGGAATTGCCGACCCCTTGCCCGAACGATGTCATCAGCGGACCACGGTGGGGTTCGTCGGTGAAGATTCCGCGGATGGTGGATCCCAGACGATCTCCGCAGCGCTCGACGTAGAGTTCGTGGGTGGACTTCAGAAACGCGTCGGTGGCGGCGCGGCTCATGGTGTCGACGTACGTCGTGCCGTTGTAGAAGTTGGAACGCGCCATTTCCTCGACCGTAAATACGAGGACCCGCCAGCCCGACGGGACCGCATCCCCGGGGTTCAAACGACGGGCTTCGCGGTACGAGAGACCATCTCCATCGACCGCGAAACAGGCCAGGCAATCCGGGCAACCATCCCATTGCGCCGCATCCACGACCGCGAGGCGCAGATGCCGCATGCGGTGGGCGGGATCGGTGGTGACCAAGCCGCCGGCGGTCCCGCTGGGCCAGCGGTCCTCGTCGTAGAGCCAAGCCTCCATCCCCAGCTTTGCGGCTTCGTCCGCACAGGCGTTGATGCAGTCGAACCACTCGTCCCCGAGGTATTCGGTGACCAACCCCACCCGGCTGTGCATGAAAAAGCCCCCGAGGCCCATTTCCTTCATCACGTGGACCTGACGCAGCAGTTCGGCCTTGTCGAGTCGGCCGTTCCAGGCCCAGAACGGCTTTCCGCGCCATTCGGGCCCGGGGTTGGTGAACAGGTTGGGGAGGGAGGTGTTGTCCATGGTGGGGATTTGGGAGATGCGGAACGTCGGTGTTTGAATATTCGGTTGCGCGGGAGACAGCGTGGTCAGTCGCCGATTAGGCGAAACGCTCCAGGAGCATCGACCCGCGAGGCAATTTTTCCGGAATCGGTGCGGACGTGTTCGACATGGATGTCGCCAACGGGGGTGGGAACCGTTCCGACCGCCCAGTCGAGGTTGCCGAGTCGGGGCTCGACCCGGAGTGAGAGATCCGGCCAGGCCTTGGGACGGACTCCCAGAACCCATTCCGAGAGCCATGCCGTCGGACCCGCCGCCCAGCCATGGCAGAGGCTGTGCCGCAAGCCGACGTAGCAATGGTCGCCGAAGTCTGCATGGATGTCCGGCCGGCCGGGCACCGGGACCTCGTCGATACGGGTCGCACCAGGCATCCAATCGATTTCAAAGCCTTCCCAAAACGATGACGCGCCCATGTCGAGCATTCCACCCCAGTAGGTGCGAATCAGGTCGAGGCATCCGTCGATATCGCCGGCGCGGGCGCGGGCATCGAGGACGTAGTAGCCGTAGAAGGTCGAGAGTCCGCGGAAAGGATCCACT
>CAZYBA010000062.1:9259-11482 GCA_964646105.1 uncultured Armatimonadia bacterium | reverse complement strand
TCACCGGCCAATGGGGATTGTCGTTCCTCGCGGCGTGGGGCAATGCCATGCTCGCCGAGGGCTGGGCTGCGCGGCGGGGACGGTGGGTTGTCGGTGCGGCGGCCGCCGCCGTGGTGTCCGGAGCGGGCGGCTCCGACCTGCAGGAGCTGGCCGAAATCGACGGATTGTCTTCGGACATCCGCAGGATCCGGGTGGCGGTGGTGCAAGGCGCGGAAGACCGTGGCACCGACCGCGACACGGCCTTGGCACGGTATTCGGACCTGACCCGAACCATTCCCCAGGACGTGGATCTGGTGGTCTGGCCCGAGGGAACAGTCCCCGGCGACCCGGCCACCCGCGCCGATCTCGACCTGCTCGCACTCGGGACCGAGGTTCCGCTGCTAGCCGGGCTGATCGAGACCAACGGGGACGGCACCCTGCGCAACAGCATCCGGCTCTTCCCGGAAAGCCCGGAGTCGATGGTGTACGCGAAGCGCCAGATCGTCCCGTTCGGGGAGTTCTTCCCGCTCCGGGGCATCCTCGGTCCGATCTTCGCCCGCTATGGAGTGACCTACCCCGATTTCGCCGGCGGCAAGCAACCCGGTGTCTTCCGTATCGGGGAAGGCGAAACCCGGTTCACGGTGGGAACCGCGATTTGTTACGAGAGTGCGTTCCCGTATGTCGCCCGCGACACAGTCCGCGCCGGCGCCGACATCCTGGTTTTCGTGACCTCCGACCAGACCTTCGACGGGACTGTCGAACTGGAGCAGCATCTGGATCTGGCGCGGGTCCGGGCGGTGGAAACCGGGCGCTGGATTGTCCGGGCGGCGTCCACGGGCATCTCCGCGGTGATCCGCCCCGACGGCCGGGTGGCGCAGAGCGGGTATCAGGAGGGGGCTGCGCCGGCGCGCCTCCCTGTCGGCAAGCCGGGAGTATTGGTTGCGACAGTCGATCCGCCGTACTCGCGTCCGAACGGCGCCGCGGCGGTGCAGGTCGGCGACACGGTGGCGTGGCTCTGCGGTTTGGGATCGTTGATTGCGATCGGGTTCGCGTCGCGCGGCGGAAAAACCCGATCGGGGGTGAATGGTTCGGTAGCCGGGTAGCCTTGAAAAAACACCCGCCGACGACCGTTTCCGGCCCAGGCGGGTGTTGTCCATCGCGTTCGACGCCGGCCGCAGGGTGGGCGCGGCCCAGTTCGTTTCCTAAATCGGGAGTCCGTACTCCGCGAGCACCTTGTGGATGGCCGCCGCCTCGTTGTCGTTGACATCGACCAGCGGCAGGCGCACGGAGCCGACCGGCAGGCCGAGCTGGCGCAGCGCGTATTTTACCGGCGCCGGGGACGGTGCGGAGAACAGGATCCGGTAGACCGGCAGGGTGCGCAGGAAGACCTCGGCAGCGCGTTCCCGTTCCCCGGCGAACCACGCCCGGTGCACCTCGGCGATATCGTTCCCGATCGCGTGCGAGATCACCGACACGATGCCGGCTCCCCCGAAAGCGAGTTGCGCCAGCAATGTGCCGTCGTCGCCGCTGTACACATCGAACGACTCGGGGGTGGTGCGGACAATTTCGGCGATTTGGGCGAGGTTGGCGGAAGCTTCCTTGATTGCGACCACGGTGGGGCAGTCGGCGACGAGGCGGGCGACCGTGGATGCTTCCAAGTTGGTGATGGTCCGGCCGGGAACGTTGTAGAGCATCACGGGCAGGTCGGTGGCGCTCGCGACGGCGCGGAAGTGTTGGTAGAGGCCTTCCTGGCTGGGCTTGTTGTAGTAGGGCACCACGGCGAGCACGGCTCCGGCGCCGGCTTCCTTGGCCGCATGGGCCGCTTCCACCGCCGCGGCGGTGTTGTTGCCACCGACCCCCGCGATGGTGCGCGCGGTTCCGATGGTCTCGGCGACGGTCCGCACCAAGGCCACCTTTTCGGCGGCGGTGGTGGTGGGCGATTCCCCGGTGGTGCCGTTGACCACCAGTGCCGACGAACCGTTCTCGGTCAGCCATTTCGCCAATTGCCGGGTGGCGTCGAGGCACACCGAGCCGTCGGCGGCGAACGGGGTGGCCATGGCGGTGACCACATGGCCCCAACGGGCATTCATTCCACGCATGTTTTCAGAGAGCTCCCTTTTCGAGCAGCAGTTCGGCGATCTGGTAGCCGTTGAGCGCGGCTCCCTTGAGGATCTGGTCGCCGGCCAGGAACAAATCGACAGCGTTCGGGCACGACAGGTCTTCGCGGATACGCCCGACCAGGGT
>CAZYBA010000062.1:1141-9249 GCA_964646105.1 uncultured Armatimonadia bacterium | reverse complement strand
GTCCTGCCCCGTGGCGTCGATCGGCATCGGGAAGACATTGCCCTCGCGGTCGTCGACCAGCTTGACTCCGGGGAACGCCGCGAGGGTGGCCCGGATTTCATAGAGCGAGGGCCGTGGGCCGGCGAATTCGATGTTGACACTTTCGGAGTGCGCGCGCAGGACCGGGACCCGGATGCAGGTGGCGGTGATCGCCATTTCCGGGGCATGGAGGATCTTGCGGGTCTCCTTCACCATCTTGAGCTCTTCTTCGTTGTAGCCGGTGGCATCGATGGCGGTGTTGTGGGAGAAGAGGTTGAACGCGATGGGGTGCGGGAAGATGTTCGGAACGGCGGGCTTGCCGGCGAGGACATCGGCGCTTTGGGTTTCGAGCTCCTGCATGGCGGCGGCCCCCGCTCCGGACGCGGCCTGGTAGGTGGAGACAACCACCCGGCGGACCGGCCATCGGCGGTGCAGCGGCGCGAGCGCCATCAGCAGCAGGATGGTGGAGCAGTTCGGGTTGGCGATGATGCCTTGGTGCGCCAGGGCATCGTCGGGGTTGACTTCCGGCACAACCAGCGGGACTGTCGGGTCCATGCGGAACGCGGACGAGTTGTCGACAACCACGGCTCCGGCGCGTACGGCCGCGGGTGCGAATTGCTTCGACCGGCCGCCGCCTGCGGAAAAGAACGCGACATGGATGCCGTCGAAGCTGTGTTCGGTGAGTTCCTCGACCGGGAGGTCCTGGCCACGGAAGCGGATGGTCTTGCCGGCGGAGCGGGCGGATGCCAGCAGGCGCAGCGATCCCAAGGGAAAATCGCGGTTTTCAAGGAGTTGAAGAAACTCGGCGCCGACCGCGCCGGTGGCCCCCGCGATGGCCACGTCTACGGTTCGCATGGACGGCATTCTATCGCTCCGGAGGGTATTGATCTGGTTTTCCGGAGTAGCGGGGATTGCATTCGTCCCTGTATGGCCTATCTCCAACGGAGCGCACTGTTAACCGCTTCTAAACCGAACTTCGTTAACGGCGCGTGAAAATCGGCGGCGGCGGGCGCGATGGAATGGTCCGCACAATGCAACCTTAACGATGTCCCAATCCAAACGTCGCCTCACCCCGGCATTTTGCTGTGTGCTTTTGTCCGCATCGGCTTTTGCCCAAACGCCCACCGATATTGCGCCCGGGCACTGGGCGGCCGAGGCGGTGCGCACCTTGGCGGCAAAGGGTTTGGTACAGGGCTACCCCGGCGGCCTCTTCGACGGCGAACGTCCCCTCACCCGCTACGAAATGGCGTTGGTGATCCAACGCCTCTTGAAAACCCTCCCCGAGAAGCCGGCCGCGCCCGGGACCTCGACCGGTTTCACGGTTGTCGAGCCGCCGGCCCCGGCGCCGCTCGCGCCCCTCCCCCTCCTGACCGAAAACGACAAGGCTCTGCTGCGCCGTCTGGCGAGCGAGTTTCTTCCGGAACTGGCAATCCTCGGTACGGACCTGAAAGCCTTGCGGGCCAAGGTGGACGGGTTCGAGAAAATCTGGGCCGATCTGCAGCGCCGTGTCCAGGACGTCCAGGAAACCCAGAGGACCCAGCAGGGGACGATCGAGTCGCTTCGGAAATTCCAGATCAGCGGGTACCTCCAGCTCCGTTACGATGCCCTGTTCGCCCATGCGTCCCAGTTCCGGGGCGGTGGCTCGGGCGGCACCGGACAACGTCCCACATTCGGAGCGCCCCGCATCGGCGGACCGTCGAATGGTTTCCTGGTACGCCGTGGCCGATTGCGCGCCGAGTCACCGACTTCCACGAAGGACGGGCTGGTTTTCCAGATCGACTTCGCCAGTGTCGCGGGCATGAACCTACGGGACGCTTGGGCGGATGTGCGATCGGGTTTGCCGCGCAATGTCTCGCTGCGGATCGGCCAGTTCCCCCCGCCGTTCAGCTATGTCCTTCCGAATACCAGCCGGATCCGCGAGGCTCCCGACCGCCCGATTGGTTTTTCCGACACGTCCAACTCGGCCCTCATCCACAAGGACACCGTCTCGTCGCTCGGGGGCGAGTTTACGCCGGGTTCGATCGTTCCGTTGTTCAGCAACCAAGACCGCGATGTCGGTTTGACATTCACCCACCGCGGCAAGCGCGCCACCACATCGTTCGGATGGATCAACGGCGAAGGGCGCGATGTGCTGGGCCAGCGGGCCCTGAACTCGGGTGTGACGTTTGTCGGGCGGGTCGAGCAACGTATCCCCGCGGCGTCCGGCAACCTTTTTGTCGGGGTTTCCCGCTATGACGGCGGTTATTCGGTCCGTTCGGCCGCCCCGACCGGCGGGGTGGTGGCACCGTTCCGCTATGCCGACCGCGAATTCACCAACTTCGACACGCGTTGGGAAGGCAGGGACGGTTGGCAGGCGCGTTTCGAGCACCTCGACGGACGTTTCGAGACCACTCCCGACCGTGCGTTGTATATTGCCGGCAACCGGGTGGAGGCGTGGTACGCGACCCTTCGCAAGGACATCAGCACCGAGACCGCGTTGTCGCTGACCTGGGACGTCTTCCGTCCGACCAGCCAGACACTGGCCGGTATTTCCCCGTCCGACTACGCCCGGCGGACACTGCAAGGGGGCGTCTTGCACTGGCTTGCCCCGCGTACCCGGCTGCGACTTTGGTATGTCCAGGCGTTGTCCGCGTACGATCCGTCGGCCGCGGCCTGGTCGCGCGCCCGCGGCAAGGTCGGTCAGTTCATCGGGGAAATCCAAGTCGAGTACTGAGTTCCGGTCGATCCCGAGCCGAGGGGTCGCCGCGTACCGAACGGCCTGTCGGGCTCCGCAGGAAACGGGGCGTAACGGCGGATTTTGGGTTGGGGCGCGAACACCCGAGGTGCCCGGAAGCGTATTCCGTTGAGAAAGCAGAACGTTCCCCGCGGACGTTTCCTGGTTTTTACGGACGACAACGCCCCATGCAGGAATACCGACAGAACCAACCGGCGCCGGAAAACCCGGTTCCGGGAGGCATTCCTGCCTACCGGGATGGGTTGGTCACCGGGGCGGGAGCGACCTTTCCCGCGCCGCTCTACCAGAAGTGGGCGCAGGAATACCGGCTGCTGTCCGGGACAATGGTCAATTACCAGCCGATCGGATCGTCCGGCGGCATCCAGGCGGTGGTGGCGGGGACTGTGGACTTCGGTGCTTCCGACAGCCCGATGACCGATCGGGAACTGGCGTCCGCACCCGGTGTGCTGCACTTGCCGACCTGCATCGGGGGAATTGTTCCGGCCTACCGGGTTGCCGGCGTGGCGGATGGATTGTGCTTCGACGGTCCGCTGCTGGCCGACATTTTCCTCGGGACGATTTCCCGTTGGAACGCCCCGCGGCTGGTTGCGCTCAATCCGGCTGTCCGGTTGCCGGCCTTGCGCATGGTTCCGGTGTTCCGCAGCGACGGTTCCGGCACCACCGCGATTGTGACCCGTTTCCTCGCACGGGCGAGCACCGGGTTCCGCAAGCGGGTCGGGGACGGCAAGGCGGTACGTTGGCCGGCCGGCATCGGAGCGCGTGGCAACGACGGTGTGGTGGCGATGGTGCGGGGCACTCCCGGAGCGATCGGATTTGTCGAACATGCCTACGCGGTCGCGAATCGTCTCGCGTTCGGGAATATCGGCACCGGGTCCGGCCGGATGGTGCGCGCGTCCTTGGAGACAATCACCGCCGCCGCGCAGGGGGTTCCGGTGCCCGCGGATTTCCGTGTGATGCTGACGGACACATCGAATGCGGATGGTTATCCGATCGCCGGCTTCACGTGGATTCTGGTACGGCCGGGTGCGCGTCCTGCGGTGCGCCGTTTCCTGCGCTGGTGCCTGGTCGACGGTCAGAAGCGTGCGTCCGCCCATGGCTATGCGCCGCTCCCCGAATCGGTGCGTCGTCGTGCGGTCGTCGCGCTCGACCGTCTGGGCTAGGTTGCCGATGGACCCGGATAACATGCGCGGTTCCGATCGTTTGCCTGTCGTGCGGCCGTCGTTGGCGCATCGACCAGGCGGATTGCGGGACGGGGACCATGTTTACCGCACCGTGCTGAGTCTGGCGGCGTTCCAGACCGTGGTGCTGGTGGTGGCGATCGGATTGGTGCTGGCGTGGCAGAGCCGTTCCAGCGTGGTCGCATTCGGTTGGGGCTTTCTCACCGGGTCGGTGTGGGACGAAGTGGCGGGGCGTTACGGCGTGCTGCCGTTCCTGTTCGGGACCTTGTTCTCGTCGTTCACGGCGTTGGCGCTGGCGGTTCCGGTGTCGATCGGGGCAGCGATCCACCTGCTCCACTTGCGTCCGCGTTGGTTGCGGACCCCGTTGACTTTCCTGATCGAGCTGCTTGCCGCCATTCCGAGCGTGGTGTACGGGCTTTGGGGGACCTTTGTGCTGGTGCCGTTCCTGCGCGACCGGGTCATGGCGCCGGTGTTGTCCGCTCCCGATGCGGGTAGATCGTCGACATTGCAGTGGATCGGGCTGGTATGGAACGGAGCGGGCTACGGACCGAGTGTGTTGGCGGCCGGGTTGTTGCTGGCGATCATGATCACCCCGACGATCACTGCGGTGGCGCGCGATGTCGTACGTGCTGTCCCGGGGGGGCAGGCGGACGCGGCGCTGGGGCTGGGTGCCACGCATTGGGAAACCCTGCACCGGGTGGTGCTCCCGACCGCCCGTCCCGGAATAGTCGGCGCGGTGATGCTCGGCTTCGGGCGTGCGTTCGGCGAGACCATGGCCGTGACCATGGTGATCGGGAACCAGGTGCCGTCGACCCGCAACGGAATCTCGGTGGCGCTCTTCGACCCCGGAATCACCCTGGCGTCCGCCCTCGCCAACAAATTCACCGAGGCAACGCCTGGAATTCCCACCGCGGCGTTGATCGAGATCGGATTGGTATTGTTTGTGGTGGGGATGCTGGTGAACGCCACGGCGCGGCTGCTGGTTTATGTGTCGACGCGGAGGCTGCGTTGACCCTGCTCGCACCGGATCGGCGTTCGCGCTGGCGCCGCGCGTTGGATCGGACCGCGTTCGCGACATTCGGCCTGATGGCGTGGATTGCGGTCGGGGCGCTCGGCTGGGTGCTCTTCTTCCTGATCCGCAACGGGATTCCGGCATTGCGGTGGACGTTGTTCACACGGGCTCCCGACAATCTGGACCCGGCCCAAGGGGGTGTCTTGCAGAGCCTGCTCGGGACCTGCGGTATCCTGATCGTGGCGTCGGTGCTCGCCCTTCCGCTGGGAATCCTGGGCGGCATCTACCAATGGGAAGGCCGCGGACGTCTCCAACCGGTGGTCCGTTTCCTGACCGATGTGCTCAGCGGGGTCCCGTCGATAGTCATCGGCATTTTCGTGTATGCGGCGTTGGTGTATCCGGTTTCGCAGCGGTTCCCGGGGAAGGGCTATTCGGGGTACGCGGGCGGGGTGGCGCTGACGGTGCTGATGCTGCCGGTGGTGATGCGGACCACGGAAGAGATGCTGCGTCTGGTGCCGTCGACGTTGGCGGAAGCGGCGCTTGGCCTCGGGGCCAGTCGCTGGCGGACCGTGTTCCAGGTGGTGTTGCCGGCGGCCCGCGGCGGGGTGACCACCGGGGTCATGCTCGCCATCGCGCGGGTGGCCGGCGAAACCGCACCGCTGCTCTTCACGGTGCTGGGGAACGAGTTCCTGATGGTGCACCGCTGGAACGGTGTGCCCCTCTTGACCATGAACGGCGCCGTGGACGCGTTGCCGCTGCGTTTGTACCGCTACGCCACCAATGCCGACCCGGTTCAGAATCAGATTGCATGGGCGACGGCGCTCGTTTTGATCGGCTTGGTGTTGGTGATGAGCATCGCCGCCCGGGTAGCGTCCCGAGGCCGGGTTTCGGAGGAATCATGAGCGGTCTTCCCGCGCCGGTTCCGGGCCATGAATCCGGCGACCAGTATCCGATCCTGGCTTCGGACCCGGGCGTTTCCGAGTCGGGCACGGTGGTTTGCGCAGACAACGTCGGGGTGCGTTACGGTGCGTTTGTTGCGTTGCGGGATATCCGGCTGGATATACCCCGCGGGCAGGTCACCGCGTTGATCGGGCCGTCCGGGTGTGGCAAGTCGACATTCCTGCGTTGCCTGAACCGGATGAACGACGAAATCGAGGGGGCGCGGGTCTCGGGGACCATCCTGCTGGACGGCGAGGATATCCACGATCCGCGGGTGGATGTGACTGTGCTGCGGCGTCGGGTGGGCATGGTTTTCCAAAAGCCCAATCCGTTCCCGATGAGCATCCGCGACAATGTGGCGTTCGGTCCGCGCATCCACGGCCTGGCGCGACGGCGTGAGATGGACGATCGGGTGGAGCATTGCCTACGTCAGGCGGCGTTGTGGGACGAGGTGAACGACAAGCTCGGCCAGTCGGCGTTGGCGCTTTCGGGGGGTCAGCAGCAGCGGCTCTGCATTGCGCGGGCGCTGGCCGTGGAGCCGGATGTCTTGTTGATGGACGAGCCGTGTTCGGCACTGGACCCGGGTTCGACCCAGCGCATCGAGGAGTTGATCCATCGGCTCCGCGCGACGGTCACCATGGTGATTGTCACCCACAACCTGGCGCAGGCGCGTCGTGTCAGCGACCGGACCGGGTTCTTCCTCAAGGGGGAATTGAAGGAGACCGGCACCACAACCCAGATTTTCGACTCCCCCCGCGAACCCGAGACCGAGGCGTATGTGGCGGGCCGCTTCGGGTGACGGGGGTGTTCTTCAGGGAGATTTGACGTTCGCGCGGCGATCTGTTCCCGCGTCCGTTTCCTCAATGGGCGTCGACCCGGCAACCGAGTTCCCACGGTCGTCCCCGTACCGGGGTTCTTCTGTCGACGCCCCTTTTCATTGTCATCGAAAGGTTGACGTTACCCTTGGGTTGTCAACGTCCATCCCCTTGGTTGACGTTAACATTTTGACGTCTCCCGGTTCACGTCTTCACGTTTTGTGTCAATGTCCATCTCTGACACGAGCTCCGTTGACGTTTTCGCGTTATCGATCGGACGTCGACGTTCGACCAATCCTCGTGAACGTTCATCCCACCGGCAGCGGAGCGTCGCCCGGGGTGGGCATGGCCTTGGCGATCGGGAACCAACCGCCGGGCGCAATCTGGTTTTCGAGGAACCCCCACGCCGCCACACCGTCCAGGGATTCGGGCTCGAGGAGCGTGAACGCCAACCGGCCGAGCGGCTGATCGAACGGCACCGCGAACGTCCCCGCGGGGATCTCGGTCCGGGCGGTTTCGAAACGGCCCTCGAGGCGGATCAACTGCCGGCCTTGGAAACGGTTTGCCCGGACCATATCCGAGATCCGGAACCGCTCGACGCTCCCCGTCCACGGCTTGTTCAGGCGTTCGATGCGAACTCCGTGACGTCGCAGCAGGCCGAGGGTGTCGCCGGCGGTGGGCGGGATCAGCCACGCGTCGGGGACGGAGGAGGTTCGGACGGGTTTCCAACGGTCGAAAACGGGGAGTCGTTCGGCGGTCCAGGCCTCGGGGGCACGGGACGGGTCGGCGATGGCGCGCGCGGGGTCCTCGAGCGGAATGACCGCGTGGCCGGCGGTGTCGAGGGCGAAGCGCACGCCGAGACGGGTCGGTCTGGTGGACGACAACCGGGCGGCGCGCAGCGATTCGGGGTTGCGCAGGGTTTCCGAAAGAACACTTTCCATCCAGGCGCGGGTGGTGGCGATGCGGAACGGGAACGACCGAAAGCTGACCGCCTCTGAGAGCAGGCCGGCGCAGCCGCGGAGCCCGGAGTAGTTGGTGGCGTAACGGGCTTCCTCGCCAAAGGTCGCCCACGCCCGCTGGCCGTCCACCCGCTCGGTGTTGCCGTAATCGAAGCATTCCCAGCCGAACTCGCGGCGCAGGCGGTGGCGCACCGACGGCAGCAGGCGCTCGCGGCACCACTCCAGCACGGCCGGCGGGGTGTTGGGATGGGTCGGGGGGGCGTCGGTGTGGTGGAAGCCGTGCCGTGTCCCGTTGGTGGTGTGCAGGTCGAGGAAGAGATCGGGGTCCCAGCGGCGGTAGATCTCGCGGACCACGGCGGAGATTTCCGGGGTGTCGAGCTTGACATGGTCTCGGTTGAGGTCGAGGCCTTGTGCGTTGGGACGTTCGCCGATGCGTTCCGGTCCGTCCTGATG
>CAZYBA010000062.1:0-1131 GCA_964646105.1 uncultured Armatimonadia bacterium | reverse complement strand
CCCAAGCGTCGTTGCCGTCCGGATTGAGGACGGGCACCACCAGGAGGACGGTGCGGTGGAGGAGGCGTGTCGGGTCGTCGCGCAGCAGGTCGCGCAGGAACGCGAGGACGGCTTCCTTGCCTTCCACTTCTCCGCCGTGGATGGTGGCTTGGATGGCGACAACCAGACGTCCGGCGCGGTGGGCGCTTTCGCCGTCGTCGGGGAGCCGGTGTCCGGCGAGCACCATCGGGATCGGGTGTCCGCCGGCGCTGCGTCCGAGCACCGTGCGTCGCACCGGGGCGCCGGCTCCGATGGCTTGTCCTAGGAATTGTTCGACATCGGCGAGGCGGGATGTTTCGCGGCCGGATGTCGCTTCGGCGCGGGTGCTGGGGAGTGGGGAGTCCATTACAAGGTTATTGTGCCATCCCGAGCGCCGTGGTTGCCGTCCCGGCGGGATGTGGCATGGGAACGGCGGGCAGGATTTGCCTTTTCGTCGGCGACCCGCGGGGGAGTCGTTTCACGGAATGTGATTTACGGGTGGTGGATCGGGTAGCATTGCGGGCATGGGACTTTGGGAGAGTATCGGGGGGATGTTCACGCGCGGGGCGCGCACCCGTGACCTGCACGCGATGGTGCTTGCGGCGGTATCGGACGGGCATCTTTCGGACGAGGAGAAACTCCAGATCCAGCAGGCGGCGGTGAAACTGGGGCTGAGCCGTGAGGAGCTTGGGGCGATCCGCGGCAAGGCGTTCCATGCCGCGGCGGAGCAAGTGGTTTCGGACGGGGTGGTGGACGAGGCGGAGATCGCGCGCCTCGATGATATCCATGGGTTCCTGCAGGTGGCCGACCACGAATCCGACCATGCTTGGCGGTATGTGCTCCGGCTGCGTTTGGCGACGGAGATCCGTGCGGGCAACCTTCCCGGCAACGACCGGGACGCCCGTGCGTTGCTGGAGGTGCCCGGCTTGGTGTTGGGAGCAAACGAGGTGGTGCATTGGGTGGAGCCCGGGGATTTGCTGGAGGAGCGGGTGGTGCGGCGCGGGTATGCCGGGGGGTCGGCGGGAGTGAATGTGCGGGTGGTGCGCGGGGTGAGTGTGAACGTCGGCCGGCATGGCGGCCAGTTGGTATCTGAACGGGGGATTGTTCCGGTGA
>CAZYBA010000061.1:5592-11611 GCA_964646105.1 uncultured Armatimonadia bacterium | reverse complement strand
GGGTACGAAGAACACAATCCCGGGCCGGCAGGCTCGCCATCGAACCTAACTGCCCGGGCTTGCCCGAAGATTTCACCGGAGACGGCGCCCGTCGGCGGCGTCCGCCGCGGGGTCATATCAGCTACGGTCCGTCCTGGATGTTGATGCGGCGCCGGTCCGATGCGTCCGCCTTGGGCACCTCGACCCGCTCTCCATCCTTGAGGCCCGAGAGTATCTCCACCTCGGTCTCGTTGCGCAGACCGATCTTGACCACGCGCTCCTCGCGCTTGAGGGTCTTGCCCTCGCCGGTGACCACCACTACCTTGTCGCCGGGACGTACGGCCTCGGCGGGCAGCACAACGACTTTGGAGCGTTTGTCGAGGAGAATGTCGACCGAGGCACTCATGCCCGGACGCAGTTTGGGATCCGCACCGATCACCGCGATCTTCACCTCGAAGCGCACGACGGCATTGGCACCACCGCCCGCCGAAGCCGTGCTGCCGGCGCCCGGTTGGGAACTGGTAAGCGACGCCGGTGCGATCGAATCGACCCGCCCCTTGTAGGTTTTTCCGGAAATGCCGTCGACGGTGATCTCGACCGGGAGCCCGCGTCGCAGACGCGTGACATCCACTTCGTTGACATTGACCTTGACCTGCATGCGCGACAGGTCCGCGATGGTCGCCAGCGCCGCACCCTGGGCGAAACCGGCCGTGGCGGACGCCACCAGTTCGCCTTCCTCCAGATACTTGCCGGTCACTTCGCCGGCCATCGGGGCGACAATATTGGTTTCATCCAGCTGGACCGACTGCTGCGCAAGCCGGTTGGAAATCTGGGCAACTTCCGCGCGGGCACGCTCGACATCGCGCATCCGCAGGGACGCCTGCACCGAATTCGCACGCTGGGTATCGAGTTCGACCTCGGCCGTCTTCACCCCGATGCGGGCCTGCGCGACCCGGACCTTGGCCTGTTCGACGCGAACCTCCGACTGGCGCACCCGCATCTTGGCAGCGTCGACGCCGATGCGGACCACATCGACATCTTCCGCACGCGGGCCTTCCTTCAGCAAGGCCAGACGTTGCCGACCGGAATCGACATCCGCCTCGGCAAGGCGCACCTGGGTCGCCGACGTATCCACATCCTGCTGGGAGAGGAAGCCCTTGGCCAGCAACAACTGGCGACGTTCCAGCAGCCGCTTGGCGTCCACCAGTTGGGCCTCAGACCGGCGCAGTGCGGCTTCCGCTTGCTGGACATCCTGAGTACGGGTCGGCGCGGCCCCTTGGGTCAGTCGCTTTTGGGCCTGTTCAACCCCCAGCTTTGCGTCGTCGAGCGCCACTTCCGCATCCCGAAGTCCGACTTCGGCATCCGTCAGCGTGTTCCGGGCGTTCTCGAGGCCTACCTCCGCCCGCCGCACCGCAAGGGTGTTCTGCTCGCGTACCAACCGCTGGTTCTGCACCGACTGGCGCAGCCCCGCCTTGGACGCGTCGAGCTGGGCGCGGACACCGGCGACCTCGCGCGATACCTCGGTCGGATCGACCGACGCAATCGGATCGCCGGCATTCACCGTGTCGCCCGCACGCACGAAGATACGCCGCAGCCGACCTCCGACACGGGATTTGACATCCACCTTGACGACGGGGTCGAGCGTGCCGGTTTCCCGCACCTTGACCACCAGGTCGTTGATCGACGCCGTGACAATGCGTCCGGTTTCCGGCTTCGCCGATGCGGTCGGACGCAGTTTGGTCCAGCCAAACCCGGCGGCGCCGGCAACCACCACTCCGATGACAATTATGCGTAGGGCCTTACGGGCCAAGGGATTCCTCCTGCCGGCGCTTACGCGACACATTGCCACGCAGCCGGAACGTTACCGTGACAACTCCTGCGCGGAAAAGTTGCAAGAAATCGAACGAACGTTCAGAATCCCGCCCTTTTTTTGGTTCGGATCGACGGAGGTCCGCGGGTATCAGGAGTTTTGTCCGGGTCGGGCCGACACCGTCATCCAAACAAAACGCGGTAGCAGCTTCTGCTTCCGGACACGATTTCGAAACTGCCTGGGATCCGACACCAAGCGGTACAGCCATTCCAGACCACGTCGTTGCATCCACACCGGAGCACGCTGGACAGTTCCCGAGAATACGTCCAACGTCCCCCCGACGCCGATCAGGACCTTGGCGCCGGTGGCGTCGCCCCAACGCGCGATGAATTTTTCCTGTTTGGGAATCCCGAGCGCAACCAACAGGATGTCGGCGCCCGTTTCGCGCACCGCGTCCACCACCGCCGTCTCCTGGTCGGCATTGAAAAAGCCGTCGCGCACCCCGACAATGCCGCAACCGGGATAGCGGTGACGCATTTTCTCCGCCGCGGATTCCGCGACGCCCGGGGCCGCCCCGAGGAAGTAAATCTTCCAGCCGCGCTCCACCGAGAGAGCCACCAGACGTTCCGCCAGGTCCACACCGCTGACTTTCGCATTCAACGGCAGGCCGAGACGTCGGGAAGCCCAGAGGATCCCGGCACCGTCGGGAGTGACCAAGGCCGCGCGTTCCACAATCGACGCGAACTCGGCGTCTATCTTGGCGGTCACCACCATGGACGCATCCGCGGTGACAATATGGTGCGGACCACCCTCGGCAATGAACAATTCCACGCGTCGCAAGGTGTCCGGCATATCCACCGGATCGATGCGCATTCCGTGGACTCGGACCGTGGTTTTGGACTCTGTGGGCATGCCGAGCGGATTATATCGTCGGTGGGCGACCGCAGCGGGGCTACGCGCCGGGCTGTGAGCCGGCATCGGGTTGGTCCACAAGATCAGCCGGGGCCAGACGTCCGAGGGTACGCAACGGTCGGGAAACCAGAGTCGTGAACCCGACCACCCCCAGGGTGAGCAGTCCCCCGACGACCACCGAGCGGACCGGACCGATGAACCGCGCGAGCAGGCCCGACTCGAATCCGCCGAGTTCGTTGGACGCCCCCACGAAAATGTCGTTGAACGCGGAAACACGGCCGCGCATCCGGTCGGGAACTTGCAGCAGGAGCAACGTCGATCGCACCACCACCGAGATGTTGTCGAGCGCGCCCATCGCGAACAGCATGGCGAACGACAGTGCGAAACTGCGGGAGAGGCCGAAAACCACCGTGGAAGCACCGAATCCAGCGACAGCCCAGAGCATGGCGGCCCCGGCCCGGCGGAAATTGGGCCAGCGCAACAGCACCAGCGACATTGCGAGCGCACCGACCGATTGCGCGGAGGTCAGCCAGCCCAGCCCCACGGGACCGACGTTGAGGATTTTCTTGGCAAATGCCGGCAGCAACGCCACCGCCCCTCCGAACAGAACCGCGAAGAGATCGAGGGAAATCGCAGCCAAGAGAACCGGGTTTTCCTTGAGGAACCTCCCCCCCGCCAGAATCGATCCCCAGGTGGTGTCTTCCTCGGGTGGTTCCGGTTTCTGGCGTGGCAACGATGCGTACAACCAGACCACCAGCGGGGCGGCTGCCAGTTCGGTTGCAAAAACCGGCCACGCGGAATCGAACCGGGCGATCAGGAAACCCGCGGCGACCGGTGCGACGATGGCGGAGAACTGCCATAGATTGGTGAGCCATGCCACGCCGCGCGGAAAGAGGCGCGGTTCCAGAATCCGTGGAAGCAGGTTGTCGACTGCGGGGCCCTGGAACGTCCGGACTGCTGCCAACAAGGCAACCGCGGCGAATACCGCCTCGATCGGCTTCTGTCCGGTGGATGTCCAGAGTAAAATCACGGCGCAGATCGCCATCATGGAACGCGTCGCCATGACAATCGAACGTCGGTCCTTGACATCGCTGAGGTGTCCGGCGGGCAGGCCGAGCAGAAACACCGGAATGATCTCCACCAAACCGACCAAACCAGATGCGAACTCCGAGTTGGTCCGATCGAAGACCTGCCAGGCAATTCCCACCCCCACCATCCGATTGGAGAATGCCGAAACGAAACGTGCCAGCAGGAACCTCCGGAAAAGGGGGATCCGGACCGGAGCAAAAACAGATTCGTCGTTCACGAATTCTCTTTCCATGGCCGCCAGACCCGGTCGGGTCCGAGCAGTTCGCAGGGCTGGAAATTGGTCTTGTATTCCAAACTGCGGCATCCGTCGACGAAATACCCGAAGTGGGCCCAGCGGCGTCCAGTCTGCTCCGCAAGCCCGATAACGTGCAGCATGAGGAAGGTCCCGAGTCCGCGCGAGAAAAGTTCCGGGTCATGGTAATGGTAGACGCCGGAGATCACCGTGTCGGTCGCATCCACCAGCGCGACTCCGACCAGACAGCCGCCGATTCGTACCGCGATTTCCCCGGCAGGGACCGGGTTGATCAGGAAATTGCGACGGTATTCCTCCGGGTCGCGGCCGGATGGTGGCCAGCCCAGCCGGGCCTGTTGGGCCGCATGGTATCGGTTGTAGAGATCCACGTGTTCGTCGTCGGCGACCGCCGGTCCGCAGGTCACAACCGCGTCGGAGTTGCGCTGGGCGCAGCGCCTTTGGCTCCGGTTCGGCACGAACTCGCCCACCGGAATCCGGAGCGGCCGGCAGGCATCGCAGTCGGGACAGGCAGGACGATAGAGCACGGGACCGAATTTGCGCCATCCCTGTTCAAGCAAGTCCTCGTAGTCCGTTGCACTGATCTGTGCCACCACCCGGTTCTCATGGACCGAGACTTTGTCCGCAAGGTATGGGCACGGTTCGGGTTCGGAAACAAACTCGAGCAAGACGCGCATGGATTCGGTGCCCAAGTCAACGTCCGCAGCAGATCTTGAACTTGCGTCCGCTGCCGCACGGGCAGGGATCGTTGCGACCGACCTTGGACCGCATGCGCTCGCGCGCGGCGACCCACTCCATCACCCGGGCCGGAGCATCCCCGCGCCGCAGCAGTTCCGCCATCACATTCATGGTGGGTGCGGCGTGGTGGAAGAACTTCTTGTATCCCGCACACAGGTAGTTCAGGCCAAATTCGCCATCGGGCGTGCGCAGGAAACGGTGCTTGGGGCATTCGCCATGGCAGGCGAACCGCACATCGCAGTCGCGACAGTAACGGGGCAATGTCGACGATTTGGCGTCTCCGAAGTCACGTTGCGCGTCCGAAGCCACCATTTCCGCCAGTGTCTTGTCCCGCAGATTTCCGAGATGGTACTCGGGATAGACGTAGTGGTCGCAGCTGTAGACATCGCCGTTGTGCTCCATCGCGAGCGCATCGCCGCAGGTCGGCGCGAACACACACAACGTCGGTCCGGCCCCCACCCAGTTGCCCAGTGCAACGTCGAACATCTGTACAAATGTCCGCCCCACATCGTTGCGCACCCACTGGTCGTAGATGGTGCACAGGAATGTGCCGTAGTCCTCGCTGCGGACGCTCCACTCGGTAACGGGGGAACGGGGGGCGTCGGTCTTGGGAGGTGACGCCAAGGCGAGTTGGATCAGGCCGTCCTTGGTTTCGATCGGGGCGACCGCGGCGCGCTCGACCAGCGGGATGAACTGCAGGAATCCGGAGCCGATCTCCTTCAGGAATCGGTAGACCGCCGCGGGGTGGGTGGAATTCACCCGATTTACGACGGTCAAAGTATTGAAATCGACCCCGTGCCGCTTGAGGGTACGGATTCCGGCGAGGACCCGGTCGAACGTCGCTCCCCCCTGCTTGTCGACCCGGTAATGGTCGTGGAGTTCGCGTGGACCGTCGATCGAGACCCCCACCAGAAACTGGTTCCGGGCTAGGAAATCCCCCCAACGGTCGTCAAGCAGGGTCCCGTTGGTCTGGAATGCGTTCCGGATCGTCTTGCCGTTGCCGTAGCGGGCCTGAAGGTCCACCACTTTTTCAAAAAATCGCACTCCCAAGAGCGTGGGTTCGCCGCCCTGCCAGGCAAAATCAATCTCAGGGCGATCTTGGGACTCGATGTATTGCCGGATGTAGGACTCGAGAATGTCGTCGGGCATCTGCCACGACGGCCGTGCCGACCGGTCGTTGCGGTACAGGTCTTCCTTTTCGAGGTAGAAGCAGTAACGGCAATCCAGATTGCAGATCGGGC
>CAZYBA010000061.1:0-5582 GCA_964646105.1 uncultured Armatimonadia bacterium | reverse complement strand
TCGGCTTGGTCATCACGTGGAACGCGGTGGGTAGCGGCGTGCTCGGCATCTCAGCCTGAAGCGTACCGGGGGGTGTCCCCGCGGCGCAAGGTCCGTGGCAGGAGGGAGTGCCGAAGCGATAGGATTCGAGTGAATCATCCGTCGAATTCGACTGTCGGAACGATCGCCATGCAGCAACGGTTTGTGGATCCCGAGTCCGAATCACGGTCGGCTTCCGGCCCAGGCGGCCAAGCCGGTCGGGGTGCCTCCACGACGGGCGAATCCAGCCGTGTGGAACAGGATGCCGCCGGGTCGGCATCGGAAACCCTGCGCTCGCTTTCCGACGACTTGTTGACGGTTTCTCGCTCGGTATCCACCGCTGAATCCCTCGAGTCCCAGAAGGTCGAGGCCAAGCGGCGGGGCTACCAATTGGCGTTGCTCACCCAACCTGCCGCCGCGTGGAGCCTGTTGATCGCGGTGGCCGCCGCAACCGGCATTCTCTCGGTCGACAATCCAAGCATCCGCCAACCGATTCTCCTGCACGCGATTCCGCAGATCCTGGCATTGCTGGCCGGCTACCGTCTCAAGGATGTCCGCAAGGGTGCGCTTGCCGGGATGTCGTTCCACATCGCCCGGGTCGCACTCATCGTTCTGTTGTCGGCATGGCCGCGGTTCGCGGAGGTGGTTTCGGAAAACCCGGCGCAATTGGCTTGGCTGTTTGTCCTGCCTCCGGCGCTCGGTGCGTTTGGGGGATGGCTCGGCAATGTCAAGGAACAGGTGCGTTCCCGACGTGGATTCGCGCCGATCGGAACATCCCTCGCCGCTGCGTCGGTACTGGTGGCAGCCACCACCGCCGGCATCGCCCCACGTTTCCTGCAAGGCGGGCCGGTTATGGGCCCGGGTGCCGCCGTCGCGTCGATGCCCACCCCCCTGCTGCCCTTTTTCTCGGAGTCCGCCGGCACCTTGTCGGTCGGAACCGGCGAATACGATTACCAGTTCCAGGTGACATCCGCGGCAGATCGGCTCGATGCCATTGCGCGGGTGAATGCGCCGGGCACCAACGCAGCCCTGCTCACTCCTGATCAGATGATTCGGTCTGCGGACGGTTCCACGACCGTGGCGTTCAACAAGACGGGCGAACTGGTCTGGACCAAGGGCGGCGAGGAAATGGTCATCACCGCGGGCCGCGAGCCACTCAGCCAGCTGAGCCTCTCCCAGGACGGCAACATGGTGGTCTTCCGCCAAGGCGAGGACTTCATGGTCTTCACTCCGTCGAAAGGCTTGCGCGGAGTCGAGGATCTGGTCCGCCAATTGTGGCAAGATCCGCTCTTCGACGTCGCGGATGGCACGGTACTGGCCGCGGGTTTCGGTCGCGACCCCAGCGCGCTCAACATGGTGTTTCCGTCGGCAGACGGGGATGTCTACACGGCTACCCTGCGCATGGATCCGCGTTCCCGGACACTTCCCGACGCCGGCTCGCCCGGTCCTCCACCGGGCACCGAGCCGGCCGCCCCCGCCGCCCCAGATTTCACACCAGAAGGACCCACACGATGACCACCACCCGTTTCCATGCTCCCGACATCCAATGCGGCGGCTGCGCCGGCTCCATCCAGCGCACCCTGACCCCCGTTGCCGGCATTTCCCAAGTCACGGTCGACGTCGACACCAAGACAGTCACCGTAGACCACGATGCCGAGTTGGTCACCGTCGCGAACGTCCTGACTCGACTGGACCACGCGGGCTTCCCGGCAACAGTCTCCGGGTCGTAACCCGCTCGCGCAATCCAACCCGTCGGCCGCAACAGCGACCATGCCGACAACTTCGGGTCACACAGCCAAAACGCCCGCCGGAATTCCGGCGGGCGTTCTCATTGCTGACGTGGATATGGGCCCCTATTGCTGCGGTGCCCGATAGAACAACACCGCGTGCCGGGGCAACGTGATTTCGCCATACTCTTTCGAGCGGACGTTGTAGGCGAAATCGTCGAACCAAGTAACGTCGCCGGTGACCTTGGATCCGTTGACCAGACTGAACTCCAGCACATCATGCTGGTCGCGGTAACGAATCATCTGCGCCGAACTGATTTGAACCGGGATGATCCGGTCCTTGCGTCCACTACCGAGGTCCATCGCCTTCGTGCCTCCTAAAATGTGTCAATCTAGCCCGCAGCCGCGACAATGGCCGCGAAATCGGTTGCCTTCAAGCTGGCGCCCCCGATCAGTCCGCCGTCGATATTGGGCTTGGCCAACAGTTCGGCGGCATTGTCGGGCTTCATGGAACCACCGTACTGGATGCGTACGGCTTCCGCCGCTGCGGCCCCGAAGCAGCGCTCGACCGTGGCGCGCGCTACACCGCAGACCCGGTCCGCTTCATCCGCATCGCAGGTTCGTCCCGTACCGATGGCCCAGACCGGCTCGTACACCAGCACCAGCCCGGCGACTTGGTCGGATGTCAGACCGAGCAACGCACCCGCCACCTGCTCGGACACCACACGGTCTGTCTGGCCTGCTTCGCGCTCCGCCAACGTTTCGCCAATGCAGACAATCGGGACCAAGCCGGCCGCGAGCGCCGCGACCGTCTTGCGGTTGACCGTGGTGTCGGATTCTCCGAAGTGCGCCAGGACAACGTCCGTGAAATCGGGCTCAGGCACCCCGAAGCGGCCACGGGTTTCGGAATGGCCGAGTATGACATACCCAACGCCCTCGGCGACCAGCATCGACGGAGCGACCTGGCTGGTGTAGGCCCCGGATTCCTTCCAGAAGCAATCCTGCGCACCCAACGCCACCGTGGAGCCAGCTGTTTTTTGACCCACCACCGCCAGTGCGGTGGCAGGCGGGCAGACAACGATATCGACACCGGAAACATGCGCCGTGGCGGCCACGACCTCGGACGCCAGCGCGGCGGCCTCCGCGGATGTCCCACGGTTCATCTTCCAGTTGCCGGCAATGATGGGGGTTCGTCCCAAAACATTCTCCTCAGGGCAGGTGCCCGAATCGCGACCAGTTTACCATGGGGGATTTTTGCTCCATGAGGTTTATCAATGGAGTCAACGGGCCGTGTGCACGGCCCCTTGCCATGAAAATCGACCGGTCAGTCAGGTCGTCTTCCCGCGCCGCACCCCGTCCGTATTCCACCGAACCGGACCAGGCGGACCGTCAGGATTTGTCGTCGAGGGCTGCAAGGCCGGGGAGCACCTTGCCCTCCAGCAATTCCAGGCTGGCGCCGCCGCCGGTCGAGATATGGCTCATCCGGTCGGCGAAGCCGAGCACCTCGACCGCCGCCGCGGAATCCCCGCCTCCGACAATCGTGGTGGCGCCGTTGCCCGTGGCGTCGGCAAGCGCCTCCGCAACGGCACGGGTGCCTGCCGCGAAGTTCGACATCTCGAAAACTCCCATCGGACCGTTCCAGATCACGGTACCCGCATTGCGGATGATTTCGGCGAATCGGGCTGCCGTCGCGGGACCGATGTCGAGGCCTTCCTGATCCGCCGGTATCGCATCCACGGAGACCACCGTCGACGGGGCGTCGTTGTTGAACTCCGCCGCCACGACACAGTCGACCGGGAGCGCGACGCGCGGATCTCCCAGCAATCCCGCACAGAATCCGAGAGAGCCGGAGTCGAGCAGCGACTTCCCGATCTCCTTGCCCGCAGCCTTGTAGAACGTGTAGGCCATCCCTCCGCCGACAATCAGGGTATCGACACGCGGAAGGAGGTTTTCGATCACCGGAATCTTGTCCTTGACCTTGGCGCCGCCGAGTATGGCGACAAACGGGTGCTTGGGAGACTCCAACGCGGCGGCAAGGTAGTCGATTTCCTTCTGCAGCAGCAGGCCGGCGACACAAGGCTTGCCGGCCGCGCGCAGTACCTGGGCGACACCTTCGGTGGACGCATGGGCGCGGTGGGCCGCCCCAAAGGCATCGTTGACATAGACGTCGGCGATTCCCGCCAGCTGCGCCGACAGCGCCGCATCGTTGGCTTCCTCCGCCTCGGTGAAGCGGGTGTTCTCAAGGAGAGTGATCACGTCCGCGGTCGCCGAGACCGTCCCGATTCCCAGCGGGTCGCCGTCGGTGGCGGGTGCCAATCGAACCGGCTTGCCGATCAATTCCTGAAGACGCACGGCTACCGGGGCCAGGCTGTACTTCGGGGCGATCTTGCCCTTGGGACGTCCCAGATGGCTGCAGACCACCAGAATCGCGCCGCGATCGAGAAGCGCCCGCAAGGTCGGCAACGCCGCCTGAATCCGTCGGTCGTCGGTGATCGCTCCCGAGTCATCTTGGGGAACGTTGAAATCGACACGCACCAGCACGCGTTTGCCGGCGACATCCACATCCGCAATCGTCTTCTTGTTCATGGCGCCCCAATTATAGCCCCCCGGAAGACGGGAAGCGATCGGGGTCAGGGTTTGCGTCGCAGGCGCCAGACTGCCTCGCGCCCGATCCGCTCCGGAAACGCAGCCAACGGAGGACCGGTTGCCTCAATTTCAAAGTACGGTGTGAACCGTTCGCTCAGTTCGCAGTCATCCACCGAGAACGGTGGGCCGAGTGTCGGGTCCGGATCGTCGCGCGGGTTGAGGTAGAAAACGGCGAGCAGAAGCCCGCCGGGACGCAATGCTCTCGCCACCGCCAAAACGTACTCGGATCGCCTATCCCGAGGGATTGCGCAGAAACAGGTGTGTTCGAAGACCACATCGAATGCGGCGTCCCAGCGATCCGGGAGGTCGAACAGGTCGGCGTGAACCACGGTCACCGCCGGGTTTGCCGAAAATCGCTTGATGGTCTCGGCAACCGCGGTCGGAGAAATATCGAGGCCCACGACTTCGGTCGCACCGCCGGAAAGCAATGCAGGGAAATCGTTGCCATGCCCGCAACCCGGGACCAGCACACGGCCCGCAATCGGCCGCACCTCCAGTTCGGCAACCAGGGCCGGTGACGGTGCCCCTTTGTCCCAGGGAGTGTCTCCCGCCTGATACGCGGCGTCCCAGTCTGTCATCGGTGTGTGTTTCCTTACGGCAGTCGTTCAAGCAAGCCGTCGCGGTGCGCTGCGAACGTTCTTCAAACCACAGCGTCGCCTCGTTCCCAAACGACCGACGCACGTTGTCAATCCCGCTCGTCGTCGGTGGTGGTCATCCGGAAGAAGACGCCGTCCGACGCCCGCCGCGCCCCGGCTGCCCCGATCGGCATCCACTTGACATGCCCGTCGAAGAAAAGAAGGTTCAAACCTTGGGAGTGCGGATTCGGGATCCAAGACGTATCCGCGGGTTGCTCGAAGAGGGTTCCCCAGTAGATTTCGGCACCCCGGTTGACACCCCCGGGCATTTTCGATGTGTCGACCACTTGGATGGTCCCGCTGTGGTCCTCGACCCCGGCTTCCGTCGTACGGGCCGAGCCGGTGGTGGGAAACGGCCCCTTGCCTTCATGCGAATACGTTTCCAAACACGAATACCCGCCCGAAATGCAGTAATCCGCGACGGGTGTCAGCGGACCGGTCAGGCCCGATTTGGCGATGTCGGAAAACTGGGGGGACTCGGGGCAGACGAACACGCCGAGGTTCTTGACATAGGGGTAGATCGCCATCCGCCAGGTGTAGGTCGATTCGCAGCAGG
>CAZYBA010000060.1:7036-11701 GCA_964646105.1 uncultured Armatimonadia bacterium | reverse complement strand
TCCGCCGGTCCGGTCGGCCGCCGCCAAGGCAGACACTTGCTGCGGGAGCAGGGCGGCCCGGTAGTCCAAGGACATTCCGGTCAAGATCCCCATCGGTACCAAGGCATCCTTGCCGAACGACACCGAACCGAACAAGCCCATCAAGATGTTTTGCGGAAACACCCAAGCCAGCATCATGGACATGACCGGGGTTTCGGATTGCAGCCGGGCAATCGCCAGAAGCAGCAGGATCGCCACCGCAAACCAAACAGGCGGCAGCCACCACGGGGCACCGATGCCCCAGACCAACAGACAGGCGGCCGAAAAACCGGAGACAACCAGCCATAGCGACCGTCGTGCGCCCAAGCCATGCTCCCCAAGCCTGCCACGGAGTGAACGGGAATTGCTCCTTGCCGTCCCCGTACTCCATCACCTCGGCGTCACGCCAGCCCATCGACGATCCCCAGAGGTTGAGCAGCCGCTTCAAAACCCAGAAAAACAGCAACGAAAACAGGACATCGGTCTGGACCAGGAATCCGGTACCGACACCGCCTGGATGGACCATTACCGGCACCGAGCCGAGTCCCGACCATGGACGTCCGACACCCTCCAGCCCTTGCTTGAACGAATTGATCGGCCAACCGGGCACCGACGGATAGAGGCTGTTGATCGAATTGAGGGAATGCAGGAAAACCGGGATGAGAAAGCCCGCCCAGAACAATCGGTTGCGCAGGAGCGGAGTATCGGGCCTTGAGAGTTCGAGCGGCAGGGCCAGTGTCGGGAACGGAAGGTGTTCGTCGCGGACCCAGCGCCGCATCACCAATCGCGCGAGACCCAGGGTTGTGGCGGCCATCGCCAGAAACAAGGCGCTCCACCACGAAAGCGGCGGGAGCCACGCACGCAACAAGGCGGGTTCCAGGAATGAACGATTGCCAAGGAAAAACGCGCGCAATGGTTCGGGGTCTCGGGGTCCCACCACCCACGGCAGGTGGTCCAGGAAAGGCCCCCACTGCTCCACGGTCCCGTACCACCATGGATTGACCATCAACGGCAGCAGGAAGCCGAGGTTGCCAATCCCCGCCAGAGCGGTCGCGGTGGACAGGCAGGCGAACAATGCCATCAGTTCCGCCGGCCGGAGTGCGGCCTGCGGACGCCATCGGTGCACGACACGGTTCGCGAGAGTAGTGACGAAATGTACGAAAAGCACGCCGATAAAGAGCGGGGTGATCGTGATTTCGGTGACTCGGTTGCGGATCTCGGAATGCGCGATCCACCCGGCATTGGCAACGATCAGAAGAAATGCCAGAGGTGCGACACGCGCCCAGCGGACGCCTGGAGCCAGATCCGTCGTCAACCCGACGTTCCCGACCGCGCCTTCAGCCATTGCCCCAATCGATCCGAGACGAGCTCGTGGCAGCCGGTAACGAAGGGCGACTGCATGGCGGGGTAGACGTTGGGCAGTGCGTAGATCTCCTTCGGTGGCAGGTACCCGTACCAGCCGTTGGTGCAGTTGCAGACCAACACGGCGCCGGATGCGACAGAGTCCCGCAGATGGTGAGCGAGCGCGCTGTAGGACTCACAGGGAATTCCACACAGGTGCATGCTGCCGAGGCGCCACACCGGAATATCCATCACGAAGGGGCGTTCGGCTCCAATCAATTGCCGTAGTTGATCGACCCGGGCCCTGCGTTCCACCGCGGCGGCGGTGCCGACTTCGCCCGGAACCGCGTCCACCGAGGTTTTGACCGGCAGTTCAACCCGCACGGTCTCGCAAACGACGCCTGTCGCGGCAGGCATGGGCTTTGGCGACCATATCCCGAGCGCCGCACCGGAGTCGACATGCCCCGACCATGCAGGCTCGGTGCCAACCGGTGGCATGGAAAACCATGCAGCAAGTGCCGCATGTCCGAGCGAGCGTCCATGCCGATCACTAACCTCGGGGCTGTCGGAGTACTGTTCAACGGGAGCGCGGTCGCCGGATGCGCCTTGCAGGAATTGGCATGGCACCCCCAGGGCGGCTTCGACGGTCTCCCGGAGCGCACCCGGGAAATCCGGGGAGATGGAACGATTGCCCGGTCCCAGGGTGGTCGGATGGCAGGCAACCTGCACCCAGGCTGCAAGCGGGGTTCCGTCGGGACGACAGAATCTGCCGACGCTCATTCGGGAGGGAAAGGAATCCGATCCGGGGTTCCAAGCCACCAGGTAGCGTCGGTGCGTGGCATCGGGATCGGGCAGGTCGCGGTTGACGGAGACCAGATCCCGGCCATCGGTCCAGCGGGCAAGCACCGGCTCGCGGCCCTCGATGGCATCCGCCACTGCTTCCCGCAGCCGGGATTCGAGCAGTCGACGGTATTCCGGAATCCGGTCCCCACCCGGGCGGCTTGTGTCGCCGAGGTGGACCGAAGGCCCAGCATGGGTATGGCTTAGATTGAGGAAGACCCGGTCGATCGAGATCCCGGCCGAGTCCGCCAGCACACCGCGCACCCAGTGTTCATCGTCGCGGCACTTCCACCAGCCCAGATCCAACGAGACCACCAAAGCAGGTGGCGACGCCAGCGACTCGAAAAGCGCGGAGACTGTGACCGTCAACGGCCTGTGGATGAATTCGGCAATGTCCTGGGTCGCGGCGCCCCAGTTGCGTGCGTAGATTCCAACCGGAGGAGTCGTGTCGCGTCTTCCTATCCCAAGCCAACCCGCGAAATGCGCAGGGAGCGGAATAGACGCGCAGAGTGATTGGGACGGCATTGGTGGTTCCATACGTCGGAATAAAACGTGTGCCGGCTGGCAGAATTCAGCTTCGGGTTGAAAGGTAACCGGCGGGCGGTGCGGTGTCAAGTTCAGGAGGAAACGAAAACGAACCGGCCGACATCGCGAGCGGGGGCGATTCATTTTGTTGGATCCGTGGCGTGAACGCGGCACCCAGCGGGGCCTCGGCCGTGGGGATGCACCGGGTCGCGTCTGCGTGCAAGTTGGTTGCGTAGTTCCGGTTGGTCCACACCAGAGTGCCGTCCGGCAGCCGAGAATCAGCCCAGTGGGGTTTTTCACGCCGGAGTCGCAAGGTCTGCGGGGTCCAGGGGAATGTGTGGAGACCGTATACCGTCAGGATTTCCTCCACCCGCTTGGCATCGGCGGACGCGAACCCGAGTCCGATCCAGTGGTTTGCGAGGTTGAGTTGGCGATCGACAACGCACTCGAGCGACGGCCATCTGCCTCGGCCCCATTCGGCAAGGATTTGTTGCCGTACGCAGAGCTCGCGTTCCGGAGCCAAATCGTCGCGGTGCCGCCACGCCTTGCCGTTGCAACGGACCAATGCGGAGTCGCTGTTCCACAGAATTTCCGGCGAAAACAAGAGGAAAGCGAGCGCGATCCCCTGGCGCAGATGCCAGTGGACAAAGGGCGTTGATGCTTGGAAGGCGAGATAGACGCCGTCCGCGCGATGCCGACCCCGTGGGGTCCGCAGAGTCGGCGTGGAGGGGGCACGCCTGCATGCGGTGGTTGGATTTGCCAGCAGTGCCCGGCTCGAAAGTATGCCCTCGAGGTTATCGAATGGCGTCGCATGCCACAGCACCGACGGAACTCGGAGAGTGGAATTTGCCATGCCCACACCCTACCGGTCGGTGGTGGAACTGTGCCATACGCAAGGTAGAGTAGAAATTCCGTATCCGATTGCCGCCCCCCGGGGCAAGCGGTACAATCGCCGCGCTCCCGGTACCCCTGAAGCGGAAGAAAACATGCCCAAGTCGCTTATCATCGTCGAATCGCCCGCGAAGACCAAGACCATCAAAGGGTTCCTTGGCAAGGATTTCGCGGTGGAGGCCTCCATGGGCCATGTCATGGATCTACCCAAGAAGGACGCCGCAGTCGACATCGAGCACGACTTCCGCCCGACTTACGAGGTCATGAAGGACCGTAAGGACGTCGTGGCCAAGCTCAAGTCAGCAGCCAAGTCGGCCGACATGGTCTATCTTGCTTCGGACCCCGACCGCGAAGGCGAGGCGATTTCGGCGCACATCCGTGAGGCGCTCGGTCTCGAGCCCGGCAAGTACCGGCGTATCCAGTTCAACTCCCTGACCCGTTCCGCAGTCGAGGAGGGCTTGCGCAATCCTCGCGACCTCGACGACGACCTGTACAACGCCCAACAGGCGCGCCGTGTACTCGACCGGCTGGTCGGTTTCAAGATCAGCCCGCTGCTCTGGCGAAAGGTACGTCCCAACCTTTCCGCGGGCCGCGTGCAATCCGTGGCGGTGCGTCTGGTCTGCGACCGCGAACGCGAGATTCAGGCGTTTGTCCCGGTCGAATCGTGGTCGGTCACGGCGAATTTGTCCCCTCAACCCGGCGCGGAAGGCCGTCCTTTCGATGCCCGGCTCGAGCAGGAGGCCGGCGCCAAGATCGAGTTGCGCAACCAAGCCGACGCGGACCGTGTCCTGGCCGCGCTCGAGGGTGCTTCGTGGAGCGTGCGTTCGGTCAAGAAGTCCGAGCGCAAGCGCAACCCCTATGCTCCGTTCGAGACCGCCACATTGCAGCAGGAGGCCGCCCGCAAACTCGGCTTCTCGTCGCGGCGCACGATGACCGTCGCACAACAGCTGTACGAAGGAATCGACCTCGGCGGTGAAATCGGAACCGTCGGTCTCATCACCTACATGCGTACCGACTCGACCCGTATCGCGCCTGAGGCCCAGGAAGCGG
>CAZYBA010000060.1:1477-7026 GCA_964646105.1 uncultured Armatimonadia bacterium | reverse complement strand
CTACCTGCCCGAGAAACCGCCGTTTTACAAGTCCAAGGGTGCGGCCCAGGAAGCGCACGAGGCGATTCGCCCCACCGACGTCGACCTCATGCCGTCATCGGTCAAGGCCAAGCTGACCCCCGACCAGGCAAAACTTTACGACCTGATTTGGAAGCGTTTCGTGTCGTCGCAGATGGCGCAGGCGATTTTCGACGCGGTTTCCGTCGACATCGACGCGGCGGGGTTTCTTTTCCGCGCGAGCGGCTCCACCTTGCGGTTCGACGGCTTCCTGAGTATCTACAACGAAGGCAAGGACAACCCGGATCAGATCGACGAGGACGAGAAGCCTCCGTTGCCACCGCTGACAGACAAGCAGCCGCTCGACCTTCTGAAACTACTGCCACGCCAGCATTTCAGCGAGCCGCCCCCGCGCTTCACCGAAGCGACCATGGTCAAGACCCTCAAGGAGCGCGAGATCGGTCGTCCGTCCACCTACGCCACCATCCTTTCCACAATCGTCGCCCGCCAGTATGTGGAATTGAAGGAGCGTAAATTCCACCCGACGGATTTGGGATTCGCCGTCACGGATTTGTTGGTGGAAGCGTTTCCCCAGATCATGGACGTCCAGTTCACGGCTGAAATGGAACGCCATCTCGACGAGGTGGAGGAAGGTCGTCGCGACTGGGTAGCTCTGATGCGCGAGTTCTGGAGTGGTTTTTCGGAATCGATCAAGGACGCAGAGACCAAGAATTTTCAGAAAAAGACCGGCGAGAGCTGCCCCGAATGCGGTGGCGACCTGGTCGAGAAATTTGGCCGATACGGCAAATTCCAGTCCTGTTCGAATTATCCGGAGTGTAAGTACATCAAGCGGGAAAAGGCCGCTGCCGGAGAGGCTGCGGAACCGGTTGTTTCGGATATCACCTGCCCCAATTGCGGGAAGAACCTGGTGGAGAAATCCGGCCGGTTTGGTAAGTTCCTGGGATGCCCCGGTTACCCCGACTGCAAATACATCCACAAGGAAGCGCCCAAGACAACCGGGAAAACCTGTCCCGAATGCGGCAAGGGCCAGATTGTCGAAAAGCGGTCACGCACCGGTGTCTTCTACGGATGCGACAATTACCCGAAGTGCAAGTTGACCCTTTCCGGAATACCACTCGACCGCCCGTGTCCGAAATGTGGGGGCTTGCTTTTCGAGAAAGCTTTCCGTGGCCGTGTCAGCGGCATCGCGTGTGCAAATTCCAAAAAGGGATGCGATTATTCGGAAAAGGCGGCGACAGAAGAAAAGGGCGCCGAGGAGTAACCGGATCGTTACCGGACCGTCGGCAATCGGATCAGGAGGTAGATCATGCTTCGTTGCGGACGCAGGATGGCGATCGGGATCTTGGCGGGTTTGTCGACGGTCGGGATCGCAGGGGCGGACGAAGCCGATGTGGCGCGGACGGGCCAACTGCCTCTGAAGGGGCGGTACGCGGTCCTCAACTTCGAGACTGCCGACTTCGGGCAAACATTTTCCCAAGGTTGGTGGGGTGGTGCCCGCCCCCAACTTTCGAACTCGGTCGCCGACATGCTCACCGGCGAACTGGCCCGGGCCGGATTCGATGTGGTGGAGCGGGCGCGGATGAAGGACATCCTGGCGGAGCAAGGCTTGGCCAAGGAGGGAGTCCTGGATCCCGAAACGGCTGTCCGTGCCGGCAAGTTGCTCGGAGCCAAGTATTTGGTTCTCGGTACGGTTGCCGACTGGGGTATGCGTGAGCGCGGCATCTCCGGCCTTCGATTGCCCGACCCGTTGCGCTCGGGAAAAACCACCCAGGTGGGAGTCGGAGTGGCAATCGCCCGTGCGGTCCTCGATTTCCGAGTGGTGGATGTCGAAACCGGCCGGGTTGTCACCGCCGACCACACCGAAGGTTCGGAGACCCGGGCAAATCTCACATTCGATTCCGGTTGGTACCAAGTTCTGAGCCTCAAGGACAGCGAATGGTGGTCCAGTCAGATCGGACGGGCGACACGCAAGGCGGCGGCGGCCATTCCCGCCCGAATCCTTGGCACCAAGCCCCAAGAAGCGTTTATCTTGGAAATGCTTGACAACGACACGTTCGTAATCGAGATCGATCCGAGGAAGCGCCCCCGTGTCGGGGACAGTTTCGACATCCTGCGGACACTCAAGGTGGTCCGCAATGCACAAGGGCGGGTTGTCTATCGGCAGACCGACACCATTGCGTCCGCGAAAGTGGTCGAGGTCCAAGAAGAAGGAGCCGTCCTGCGGCTGACTCGTGTCCTGCGCGGCGAGAAGGTCGGATCCGGTTTGCCGGTAGTGCGCAAATAGCTACCCGGGCGGATCGGCCCGCCTTTCCCTGACGTTTGCCTCCGGTCACCCGGGATCATCGGCGCACAACCGTGTGCGTACGGTGCGGATTCAGACTATAGTGCCGGTCGTGCAAGTCACGTTGGTATCCCTGCGCCCCCCGGATGCGGCGGCGGCGCGCCCTGCCCTGACTCCCGAACTTCTGGCCGCAGTGAGAGCGCGATATTCGCGCAACAACGAAGGCTTGGAAGCCATTCTCGGGCGGATGGATGCGTCGGATCAAGACGCATCGGTCGACCGTATTTTCCAATTTGTGGATTACGGACATGCGTCCATCGCGGACATGGCTCCGGTCGCGATGTTCCTGGACGGCGTCAGTCTTTGGTTGGCATGGTGGATCTGGTCGCAATGCCCCGTCGCCGGTGGACAGGAATCGTCGACGCGCTACATCCGCATGGACCGTGACGCATTGGTCGATCCTCAGGACCTCGGTGTTTCGGAAGCGGACCGTGGACCGTGGCTGGCACGGATGGATGCTGCATTCTCGGCCTACCAACAGGCGTTGGCGTACTGGGAAGGTGTTGCCAAGGACGATCCCGCGCGAATCCGGATCCCGGACGGCACCCCCCGCAAGGCGGCGGAACGCATGCGACGCAATTTCGCCTTCGACCGTGCCCGTGTCTTCCTGCCGGCAGCCTGTTCCACCAACGTCATGTTGGTGATGTCGGCACGGGCGTGGGTAGGACTGTGTCAGAACCTTCTGAGCCACCCACTGCCGGAGGCAGTGGCGTGTGGACATGCGATCCGTGAGGAACTCGCTGCCGCGACACCCCGCCTGATCCGGCACGCGCGACGTCTCGACTCGCAGGTTGCCGGTCACGACCGGGAACGATCCACCGCCAAGGCGCTGGCATCACACCCGAATCCCTTCCTCGAACACTCGGAAGGCCCGTCCGATCATCCCCCGACGGCATTCCTCGACATTGGGATGCCTCCGGATGTCGATGCGCAAACGATCCGCGCCGACCTCGAACTGCACGACAACCGTTACGCCTATTTCGGTGAAGGTTTGCGCCGGACCGCAGTGCGTTTCGGCTGGGACGCCGTGGCGTTGGCGGAAATCCGCGACCTGAACCGGCATCGAACGGGAACCAAATACTGCCCACAGTGCCCGATCGGGTTCTACGGCGCCTTCGACGAAGCCCCGGTCGCAAATTCCGCCGTTCTTACCGAACACATCCAAGTCGGCCGAATGGCCACGGCCACCGCGCGACGACGTCTGCTCGCCGACGACCCAGGCTTTGTATACGATCTGTTGCTCGGGTCGCAGTTCCGGTTCGAACACACCACCACCGGCGACAAATTCCTCTACGAGGCGGAGCTGCGAACAGGAACCGGAGCGCATTACCGGTACGCCCGCCACCTGCGCGATACGTTGGCCCTCTGGTACGAACGCTTCCCGGAGACCCGCGGGATGGTCCTTGAAGGCAGCGCGGAACCGGAATAGCCGGCACCGACCATACAACGGGAACCCAACCGTGCCGATCATGTTCTTGACACAAGGTGCGCCGGCAATTACACTGGTGCACATAAACTTTGCCACACAAAGTGAATTGAGGCGTTCATGTCGGATTTTCCGTTGCTCGATGCGCTGACCGGCCCCGAAGAATTGCAGGGTATGGACACCGACCGCTTGATGTCGTTGGCAGACGAGGTTCGTCGCGGTCTCATCGAGACCATCGCCCAAGTGGGCGGGCACTTTGCTCCGAACCTGGGAGTTGTCGAGCTTACGGTCGCCTTGTACAAGAGCTTTGGGATCCCGACCGACAAGGTGATCTGGGATGTCGGTCATCAGTGCTATCCCCACAAGATGCTGACCGGCCGGTGGGATCGCCTGCACACCATCAAGCAGTTCGGAGGGATTTCCGGGTTCCTGCGTCGTGACGAGTCTGCGTACGACCAATGGGGTGCCGGTCACGCAAGCACGTCGCTGTCGGCCGCATTGGGATTCGCCAAGGCCCGTGACCTGCGTGGGTCGTCGGAAAAGGTCGTCGCGGTGATCGGCGACGGCTCGATGACCGGGGGAATGGCCCTCGAGGCGATGCTCAATATTGGCGATTTGAAGACAGACATGCTGGTTGTCCTCAACGACAACAACATGTCGATCGCCGAAAATGTCGGGGCGATGTCGACTCTTCTCGCCAAGCTGCGCCTGATGCCGGCCTACCAGCGGGTGGAGTCCAAGGTGAAACGTTCCCTCCCCCGCGACGGTGTGCTGTACAAGGCGGCGTCGGGGGCGAAACACGCGGCGACCCACTGGGCGGCTCCCGCGAACACGGGACTCTTTTTCGAGGAACTCGGCTTCCAGTACATCGGACCGATCCCCGGCCACGACATTGCCCGTCTGGTGGATGTTTTCCAGCACGCCCGCGACCTCAAGGGTCCGGTCCTGTTGCATGTGTTGACCACGAAGGGCAAAGGCTACGAACCCGCGGAGGGGGATCAGCGGACCTGGCATGCCGTGACCGGATTCAACGTGGCCGACGGCGAGATGGTGCGCAAGGCATCCGCCCCGACCTTCACCCAAGCCTTTGTCGAAACTCTCAACGAGGTCGCTGTCAACGACGAACGCGTGGTGGCGATCACGGCGGCGATGCCGGACGGCACGGGTCTCGCCAAATTTGCGGACAAATTCCCGGCACGCTTCTTCGATGTCGGAATCGCGGAACAGCATGCGGTGACCTTTGCGGCCGGGATGGCGGCCGAGGGCGCCCTTCCCGTCTGTGCCATTTACTCCACGTTCCTGCAACGCGCCTACGATCAAATCGTCCACGATGTTTGCTTGCAGAACTTGCCGGTGGTTTTCGCCATCGACCGCGCGGGCTTGGTGGGCGACGACGGTGCGACGCACCACGGGGTAATGGATATTGCCTACCTGCGCTCGATCCCGGGTCTGACGATGATGTCTCCCAAGGACCTTCCCGAAATGCGGGCGATGATGCGTTTTGCGCTCGAATGGGGACGTGGTCCGGTGGCGCTTCGCTACCCGCGGGGCTCGGGCGAGACCATTGACAGCCAGACCGCACCGATTCATTGGGGGCAATCTGAAACCTTGATGCACGGCGACGATCTGGCGTTGGTTGGGTTCGGGCCGATGGTTTCGGTGGCGATGGAGGCCGCGCGCATCCTGCGTGACGAGCACGGCTTGGATGTGGAAGTGGTCAACGCCCGGTGGGCGCTCGGGATTGTACATCGAGGCGGTCATGTC